>CAZVOZ010000077.1:0-2541 GCA_964629065.1 uncultured Candidatus Peribacteria bacterium | reverse complement strand
CCATCGATCGTGATGCACGGATACAACTTCGTAAAATGCGCCACCAGCGCGCCCACCAAAATAAACTTCTTATCATCGGCACAAGGAAATTTAATCTCCGGCGTATTAAAAACCTTCGGCAAACTATTAAACATTTGCGACAACGGATGCGTCTCCGCCGCAAGAATTTGCAAAATCTTCACCGCCGCCAAAAACGCATCATCAAAACCATAATAATCCTCGCCAAAAAACATATGCCCCGAAACCTCACCACCCAACGGCGCCGAAAGCTCCTTCATCTTCGCCTCAATAAAACTATGCCCCGTCTTCGACATCACCGGTTTCAGCCCCAACGCCGCAATCTCATTAATAATCACTTGCGACACCTTCACATCAAACACCACCGGCTGCCCCGCACAACGCCCCGCCAATTCCCGCGCCAACAACAACAACAAATAATCCGCCGAATAATGCTGCCCCTTCTCATCCACCACACCCACACGATCGCCATCGCCATCAAACCCAATCCCAATATCCGCATGATGATCCTTCACCGCCTCAATCAAATCCAACATATTATGCAACTCCTCCGGATTCGCCTCATGATTCGGAAAATTCCCATCCAACTCACAATGCAACTCAATCACATCACACCCAATATGCCGAAACAACTCCGGCGCAAACTTCCCTGGCGTCGCATTCCCACAATCCACCACCACCTTCAACTTCCGCTTCAAAGAAACCCGCGAAGCCAACTCCACCAAATACTTCCCCCAAACCTCCTGCTCATGCAACTGTCCAGGCTTCTCCGTCACTACAAAATCCCCCTTCTCAATCAACTCATAAATCAACTTAAACTCATCTCCACATACCGAATGTGCACCGCTCGAAACCACCTTAAACCCATTATACTCCTTCGGATTATGACTAGCCGTAATCGCCGTCCCACTATCAAAATTAAAAGCACACACCGCAAAATACAACATCGGCGAAGTCGCAATCCCAATATCAAACACACTAATCCCACATTCCAAAATCCCCCGCACATAAGCCTCTTGCAGCATTGGCCCCGTCAAACGATTATCCCGCCCCACCGCCATCGAATTCACCCCATACTTCCGCACCAAATAAGTCCCCACACCTCGCCCAATCAAATACGCCGTCTCCGCCGTCAAATCCGCCGCCTTCCCATCAACCGGATCAGCAATCCCACGAATATCATACGCCCGAAAAATATGAGAGTTTAACATAAAACCAAACTACCAAAATGACGAACGCACGTCTAGCTCTCTAGTTCCCTAGCTTTCTAGCTTGTAATTTACAAACTCCGAAACATCCTCACCCAAACTCAACTTCTCCCGCACCATCGTCCCACTAATCGGCATCACCCGCTCCACCCAGACAACTTCCACCCCCGCGCGCTCAAAACACTTCCGCACCAATTCCGAACCAGTATAAACACACTCAAAAGGCGGAACATATTGCCGTAAATGATCGACCCACAAAGCATAATTATGAATATTCCGCACCGGCACAATCAAATACTTCTCCGCCGAAATCCCCGCCGCCTTCATCGAAGCCTCAATCATTGAAATCCGCTCCCCCGCCGTCCACGGATTCTCCTCTGTCAAATTCTCCTCCGCACTGCCAATCACCATAATCACCCGTTCAAACTTCTCAAGGATCATCTGCACAACACTCAGATGCCCATTATGAAACGGCTGAAATCGTCCAACAAAAAGTGCGCTTTTCATATGATTAGCTTACCATAATGGTCGCCGTCGGCTCCACCTTATGCCGATTCAATTCCACTAAACGGAAAATCTTATGCACAGAATTCGGCGGCAAACCCTTTGAAACCAAATCATCCTTCGAACACCCCTCCGCCACCTTACGCAAAATCATATCAATCTCCTTATAACTCATCCCCAACTCCTCTTCATCCGTTTGCCCGCTATACAACTCCGCGGACGGCGCTTTCGTCATAAACTCATCCGGCAACCCCACATGCTCCGCCAACGCATAAACCTCATCCTTATAAAGATCACCAATCACCTCCAAATCCCCCGCCAAATCTCCATGCTTCGTCCCATAACCCAACATCAACTCCGTCTTATTCGAAGTCCCCACCACCAACGCATTGCGCGTATTCGCAAAATTATACAACACCACCATCCGAATCCGCGCCTTCGTATTAATCTGCGCCAAATTACTCGGCTGCCACGGCAACGCCAAAAAATCCGTCAAATACTTATTGATCGAAATCGTATAATGCTCCACACCCAAAAACTGACACAAAGTCTTCGCATGCATCAAATTCTCCTCACTACTCACACCCTTTTCCGGCAACATCAAACCACACACATTCTCCTTCCCCAACGCATCCACCACCAACTTCAAACAAACCGCACTATCCACACCCCCACTCACCCCAATCACCGCCTTATCCAAGCCGGCATCCCGAAAATACTGTTGAATCCCCGCGACAATCCTTAAATAAACATTTTGCATAGAATCAGGTTAAAGCCCCCGAATTATACAATTTTATTTCAAAACCACAAC
>CAZVOZ010000076.1:0-2579 GCA_964629065.1 uncultured Candidatus Peribacteria bacterium | reverse complement strand
AGCTAGTGCTTCAGATGCTTCTTCCTGAGTTCGTAAGCCAAAATTGTGAAGCTGTAGAAGACGATGTCGGCGGTGATTTTGCCGATGAGGATGCCGAGTTGGAAGTTGGTGAAAAAGCTGGTGAAGAAAAACATTGTGGCGGGGCGAACGAGGAAGCTGTCGAGGATTTCGGAAGGGCCAAATTCGAGGAAAATGTTGCGAATGTTTCTGCTGAACGAATGAAAGTTGTATTTTTGGCCTTCAAGGAAGTGTTTTTGGCGACTATGATGGATTTCTTTTAAGAGGATTGCGAGGTAATAGCCAATGTTTTCGCCCCAAGTGGCGGCGAAGGCGGCGAGGATTTTGTTTTGGGTGAAAAAGAAAACGGTGGTGGAGGCGATGATCGCGAAAGTAACGCCAGCGATTTCGGCTAGGAGGTAGCGCTTGGCGTATTCTTTGGTTTTCTTTAGAATCATTTTTAATGGCGGAACGGACGGGACTCGAACCCGCGACCTCCACAGTGACAGTGTGGCGTTCTAACCAGCTGAACTACCGCTCCGTGTTTGCCAAATGCTCATGGAAGATAATATATTTTTATTTTATGCACAAGTGATTTTGGCCTTCTTTGAAAAAGCGACCTGCAGCGTCGCCATCGAAGCTCCCTTGTCACCGTATTAAACTTATACGCCTCCGGCGGTCGCTTCTCGGCTTCTTGCATCTCATCTTTTTCAAAGAAGGGTTTGTTGGTAGACTGCGAATTATGAAGATAGGTATTGATTGTCGGATTTTCAGTTCGCGGTTTACGGGAATTGGGCGGTATAGTTTTGAGTTAGTGGAGCGGTTTTTGGCATTGAATGAGAGAGATGCTGAAAAAGGCGATCTGCTTCGTCAAGAGCGGAGCTCCCTTGTCACCGTATCAGACCATACGCCTCCGGCGGTCGCTCCTCCTTTCCTTGCATCTCATCCTTTTTCAGCATCTCCCGAGAAGCATGAGTTTGTGTTGTTTTTTAATCAACCGGAGTTTTCGGAATTTGCGGAGCGACCAGGTGTGAAGAAGGTTTTGGTGAATGCGAAGCATTATTCTTTTGCGGAGCAGACGCGGTTTTGGTGGAAGTTGCGAAAGGAGAAGTGTGATGTGGTGCATTTTCCGCATTTTAATGTGCCGATGTTGTATCGTGGGAAGTTTGTGGTGACGATTCATGATTTGATTTTGTCGCTGTTTCCGGGGAAAAAGATGACGAAGTGGTATCATCGATTGGCGTATAATTTGACGATTAAAAGCGCGGTGCGGCGGGCACGGCGGGTGATTGCGGTGTCGGAAAATACGCGGCGGGATATTGAGCGGTTTTTGGGGGTGAATGAAAAGAGTGTGGCGGTGATTTATAATGGTGTGGATGAGCAATTTAGGATGTTGGCTAACGGAATTGACGCGGCGGTGTTGCGAAAGTTTGCGATTGAGAAGCGGTTTTTGTTGTATACCGGCGTGTGGCGGAATCATAAGAATTTGCCGCGATTGATTGAGGCGTTTGGGCTTTTGCGCGAGCGTGGTTTGGATTTGCAATTGGTGATTACGGGAAAGAGCGATCCGCATTATCCGGAAGTTTTGGAGGCGGCGGCGAGGCTTTTGGGGGAAGTGATTTTTACGGGTTTGGTGAGTGAGGAGGATTTGGTGCAGTTGCATAATGGTGCGGCGATTTTTGTTTTTCCGTCTTTGTATGAAGGTTTTGGCTTGCCGCCTTTGGAAGCGATGGCTTGTGGGACGCCGGTGGTGGCGTCGAATGTTTCTTGTATTCCGGAAGTTTGTGGCGTGGAGAATGCCTTGTTTTTTGATCCGCTGGATGTTGTGGAGATGGCGGATCAGATGGAAAAGTTGTATAAAGATGCTGATTTGCAGGCGGAATTGGTGGCGAAGGGCGTGAAGAGGGCGGCGGAGTTTTCGTGGGAAAGGACGGCGGCGGAAACTTTTAAATTGATTTGTAATGTTTGAGCCTTTTCAAAATTTCATGAAGCGGGCGGCGGGGCGCTATGGCGTGTCGGTGGAAGTGGAAGCGGCGGAGGTTTGTAGTGCGTTTCGCGGGCTTTTGTATTTGTGGTTTGATGAGCCGGAGAAGGTGAAGGAGTTTGTGGATGCGGCGTTCTTTAAAAGTGGCGTTTTGGTGATAAAGGTGGGCAGTCCGGCGTTTGCGCAAGAAATTATGGTGCGGAAGGAGCGGATTATTGCGGATGTGAATCAGAAATTGGCGAGAGGGTTGGTGAAAGAGTTAAGGACGATATTTGCTTGACATCGAGCGTTTTCGCTCTAGAATGAGCGAGCGTTTGAAATTCAATTAGCATTTAATTAAAGATACTTTGTTAAAGATTAGATTAAGCCGGACAGGTAAAAAGAGCCAAGCGAGTTATCGTTTGTTGCTTCAGGAGCACACCTCCGCAGTTAAAGGTAAGTTTTTGGAAGTTTTGGGTCATTATACTCCGACGACCAAGGAAAAAGTTTTTTCTTTCGATGGCGAAAGAGTGAAATATTGGCTTTCAGTTGGGGCGCAGCCGAGTGATTCGGTGGCGGCACTTTTGAAGAGAAATGGCGTGGAAGGCATGGAGAAATT
>CAZVOZ010000075.1:0-2645 GCA_964629065.1 uncultured Candidatus Peribacteria bacterium | reverse complement strand
TGCGACAACCCCTCTTTCAACTCCTTCAACAACTCAATCAAAGGCGCACGATACATTTCCTCCACCTTATCGACATTCGCCAAAACATTCACCATAAAACCGCAACTATACTCATTCACCGGCGCCAATTGTAAAATCTTCTCGCGCAAAAACGCCCGCCCTTCCGCCGTCAGAAGTGACTTCTTGCGATTCGACGCAAAACGGCAATACAACGCCCTTTGATCATTCGCCTGCTCAATCCGAAACGCCGCCGAACCCTCCACCGCGCGAATAATTTCCAAATAATCCTCACTATCATTTCCTGCCACCACCGCCAGAAAACTCTCCCAACTGACCAAACTCTTCTCGCATTCCTTCTGATAAACCCGCATCAAATCAAGCTTATCGCCCGCCTTACTATTCAAATACAAACTAAACGCCGTCACCCGATCCGTCGCACAAACCGCCTCCTCAAATTGCTTTTTAATCAAATCCCAAACCTCCGGCTTTTCCAACTTCGCCAACAATCCCAAACAAACATTCTTCACTTGCCGCGCCTTCATCTCTTTCACCTTCGCCTCCACATATCCACCTTCAAAATTCATCGCCGCATACTTTTCATACATTCCCCATAACTCCTTTTCATACTTCATCGCCACCGCCGTCTTAATCACTTTCACCGCATCATAAAGCCGTTGATAACTATGCGCAAACCGGCTGTCCTCCACCTGTTCAAAAATCGTCAACACCTGCGCCGACGCCCCCGCCATCAATTCCTCATCATTCAACAAAGCAAAATACAAATCCACAAACCGTTCATTCACCGCCCCACCTTCCAAAATCGCCATCTTCTGCCGCTCCGCCAATTGATAAAACGCCATAAACCGCCCACAAATATCATCATCAAACTTCACTTGCAAATACAACTCCTCCTCCGTCGCTTCATCAAACACCTTCCCAAAAAAACTAAACCCGCGATTCAAAGACACAAACCCAATTTCCTCCGAGACTTCAAACACAACCTCCGTCGAAACCTCCGTCACGCGCACCAACTTCTCCTCCATCAACTTCCCATCCCGATCAAAAATCGCACATAAAAATGGAAATTCCCAGTGCATCCCCTTCTTAAAACCCTTTTGTTCAAGCCTCAAAATCAACTTCGACTGCTCAACTCGCCTATCCACAAAAACTTTTGGATAGGCGCTCTGTTTCAACCACACCTCCGCCATCCTCTTCAAATCCAAACCCGAAACTTCCTCCATACACTCCACCCACTGCGCCCGCGATGCATTGCTATGTTTATAACGCCGATGATAAAGATCCAACCCGCGCGCAAAATTTTCCCCAGAAGCGCCTCCCATCAACGACTCAATCATCCGCACAAACTCCGGCGCCTTCACATAAGTCACACCCGTAATCAACTCATTACAATCATTAAACCCTTCCGGCTCAATCGGCATCGCATTCAGCCGCTCATCTCCGGCAAAAGTCCCATTCCCTGGCGCCAACATCGTCAACGCCCTTTCCAACCGCGAATAATCATGCCCAAACAAAAACCCATGATACTCCTGCTCCATAAACACCGTCACCGCTTCATTCAGCCAAATCTCAAACGGCGACCGCCCCGTCACTTCCGACCCATTCAAATTATGATAAAACTCATGCACCTTCACCTGAATCATGTACTCAAAACTACCATCGGTCATTTCCGGAAACGGCATAATCCGATTCGTCGTAATCGTCGTATTCCCCACATTCTCCATCCCCCCAAAATCCGAATTCTGCATGCCAATCTCGCGATAAACCGTCCCCGTATATTTATAACCCCAAGTCCGCCCCTTCACCATTTCGCTCGCCGCCGCAAAATCCCCGCGCTCCATCAAATCTTTCACTTTTAAAGCCGTCTCAAAATTCGCATACTTCTCCGGCCCCGTAAAAAGATAAACCCACATCACCGCATCATGCAAAACCGTCAAAGCCTTTTCCGCAATTTCCCGATCACTCCCCGGCGGCACCAACAATTGCAACATAAACTTATCGCCATTCGGATAAACAAACTCCCGCTCAAACGACGCATAAGTCCCCACACCCAAAAAGAAAAGATAAGTCGCCATCGGCGTCACCACATTGTCATAACAAATCTCCACCCGCCCATCGCCAATTGATTTTACCTCACACGAAACATCACCATTCGACAACAAATGCGTATACCGCTCATCCGCCCGAATCCGCGTTTTATAAAAACACTTCGCCGTCATATCATCAATACACGGCACAATCCGCTGAAACCCCCATTGCTGACACTGCGTAATCATCTGACACGGACAACCCTTCGGCGTTTCGTCATAATAAAGCCCCTCCAAAATATTCTTCGTCGGCCGACAAATCGTCTTCGTGCGAATCGTAATCACCTCACCTTCCAAAACCGCCCGCCCAAATTTCACACGCAAAATATCCTCAAGATACTCATATTCAAAATTCACCTCTAAAATCTCCAACCCCTTCGCATTCAAATCCAAATACTCAATCTCCTTCCTCACCTCAACCTTCAGTCCACTCTCCACAATCGTCCGATCCTCAAACACATCAAAAAACAAATCCATCGAAATGACCTTCACAGTCAGGTCCCCAAAATCCTCCGGATAATATTTAAATTGGCGTTTCAT
>CAZVOZ010000074.1:0-2862 GCA_964629065.1 uncultured Candidatus Peribacteria bacterium | reverse complement strand
ATAAGCAATTGTTGCCGCGAGGCCGCCGATGAAGGCGGTCTCAAAGCCGGCGAGGAGGTAGCTGCGCATGGTGACGCGGGCTTTGACGAGGCCGACGATGAAGAGGGCGAGGAGTGTGGCGATGCAGGTGACAAGGAAAGTTTGGTTTGGATTGAGGTTGAGGAGAGGTTGAAATGTGTAGGCGGCAAGCGGAATAAAGCCAATGAGAACGAAGGAGAGGAAGGTGAATAAGCCGCCTTTGAGGGGGTTGATGTTTTCTTTTGTGAGGTTGAATTCGTTGCGCATCATGAGGTCGACCCAGGCTTCGGGGTCGGAAGTGATGATTTCGGTGGCGCGGTCGAGGTCTTTACCTTTGAAGTTGTAGCGCGCGAGGATTTCGCGGACTTCTTGGCGCTCGTGTTCGGTTTTGGTTTTGAGGTGTTTGAATTCGATGGCGCGGATTTTTTCGTATTCTTGGAGGCTGGATTTGTCAGAGAGGTACTTCCCTACTGACATCGAGAAGCCATCGGCGAAGAGATTGGCGAAGCCGAGGATGAGGATGATGGGGAGGCTGAGGGACGCGCCTTGAACACCGGCAACGACGGCAAAAGTGGTCACGGCGCCGTCGATTCCGCCGTAGACGAAGTCGGGAAGCCAAGAGTATTTTTCAGCGTGGGGATGTTCGTGAGGAATTTTGTCTTCGTTGTCTTGCATGGGAGGAGTATAGCAAGAGAAAAGAGAAAAGAGAAAAAAGAAACTTTATATCAATTATTTTTTTCTGTGGCGGAAAATGCGTCTGGCGACCCATCCGATAGTTCCTAATAAACCTATTAAAGTAAGCAAATAACCGCAGCTTCTTAGAACAGCATTTCTACTGATTAATTTGTAAGCGGCTTTTGGTTTTAGTGTTTCGTCCACTGTAGCTGGCATCAATGAATCTGGACTGAAACTATTTATAAATTGTTCACCTGCTTGCTGCCACCCAACGGAGCCATCGATAAAAGAAATATCATGTAAACCCTGCTTTACATAAGGATGTTCTTTCCACTTTTGGAGAGCATCCCTAGTTTCTTCCAAAGTTAAATACTTTTTGAAGTACATATAAAAAACTAAGTAGGCATCACTGGGGGATGTGCGCGGGCTTGCGAGGTATTTCAATAAAATTGATTTAAACTTAGGAGTGCTGATTATTTCATCGATATTTGCTTCATAGTCAAATTCCCCATTCAAAGGGACAAAGCTATTGATTGTTGTAGTTCCATTGGATTGAACGTCTTGAACCAGCGCTCTCATAAATTCTGGTTCATATGCAAGGACTATGCTGCCTGTGGCTCTCATCGCTAATAGGTCAGCGACACCTTCGATTGCTGTAGGAGAAGCTTCGTGAGCTTGTCCACTATGAACTAGCTCGTGAGCGAGTGTGCTTACAATATCTTCTGATCCTGCTTTCAGAACAATGATATGCTTATCACTATGATACATTCCGGCATAAGGAAAACCTTCAGAGTCGCTAATCAAATAGATCTTAGGAACATGCCAGTTTGTGATTAGAGCCAAGTATTCATCAGGTAACGCTAGCTTTAAATGCTTTAAAAACTCATCTGTATTAAATTCTTTCAAAAATTTTGCTTTAATCTCAGATAGAAGAGATCCCGCTTGATCATCAATTGCTTGCATTTCATTGATTCGAGCGATTAATTCTTGTTTAAATTGTCGCTCCCATTTTTCGACACCTTCTCTTACTTTTTGTTGATAGTCTGGATCATTTGGATAGATCTTAAAATCAACTGCATCAGGGGTGACTATTGGCCGTGTATCTGCGTCATTCGTCCAAATGATAGGGGTAGTAGTTACAGCTTCAATGGCGACTCTAACATCATCATTTATTTGATCGCGAATTTCACGAGCGCCTTTGCCAATCTCGGGGTCTCTAAAGGCTGCATACATACCTAGACCACCACATGAGCCTCCAGCTAATAACACTGCTGCAAATTTTGCTGCTAATTTCATTTCTGCTAAATAGGAATCGGGATTATACCGATTTTTTATCTTTAGTCAACATGGCTGTTTTATTTTTCGACTAGGAGTGTTAGGCTGGAGGGTGATTATGAAGATTTTTTGGGGATTTTTAGTTTTATTTCTTTACGCCTTTTTGATCGAGCGGTTTTGGATCAAGGTGCGGCGGGTGGAGTTGGGTTTGCCGTTTCGGGTTTTGGTGGCAAGTGATTGGCATTTGGGGTTGTGGAAGGGGCGGCGGTTTTTGCGGCGGGCGGTGGCGGTGATTGAGAAGGAGGAGGCGGATTTGATTTTGATGCCGGGGGATTTTGTTTACCTTATGTGCCCCGAGGGTTTGACGGTTTTTTCGGAATTGAGCGCGGTGGGCGCGCCGATTTTTGGGGTTTTGGGGAATCATGATTTGATGGAATTTTCGAAGGAGGAGATGACGGCGGCTTTGGGGGCGGTGCGGCTGGTGGATAATCGCTGTGAAGTGGTGGAGGTGGGCGGCGAGAAGGTGGCGATTTGCGGTGTGGGCGATTTGATGATGGAGGATGATCGTTATGAGGGCGTGATGGCGGCGATGGATTTGCGGCGGCGCGGAGCGGTTTCGCGGGTATTGGTGTTGATGCACAATCCGGATGGGGTGCGAAAAATGGTTTTGGAATGTAGCGTCGAGGTGGCGCAGTTGGTGGATTTGGTGGTTTGCGGGCACACGCATGGCGGGCAGTTGCGGATGCCAAGGTGGTTGCGGCGGTTTGCGGTTCCGTGCAAGGAGGATTTTGTGAGCGGGTTTTATGAGGTTTGCGGCGTGCGCGTTTTGGTCAGTGCTGGCTTGGGTGAGACGCTTTTGCCGCTGCGGTTTGGGGTGAGGCCGGAGGTTGTGGT
>CAZVOZ010000073.1:0-2934 GCA_964629065.1 uncultured Candidatus Peribacteria bacterium | reverse complement strand
GAAAATTTAGTTTTTGGCGCGCATGGTTTGGAATTTTTTGTGTGCGGCGATCAGCTTCTAAAAGGTGCGGCGCTGAACGCGGTGCAAATCGCTAGACTGTTCGTGTAACAGATTGGCTGAAGGTTGCGTTTGAAGAATGGGAGTGCTAGACTCTTTATCCTTGATTTTTTTAACTTTAAAAATTATGCGTAATTTTTTCCGCCAGTCAGTAGCTCAAGCACTGCTGGTAGCATTGATGGCAACATTAGTTGTTCCAAGTGGGAGTGTGTCGGCGGCGATTAGTAGTGATGGTTCAGCGATTGGGAAGATTGTGGTTGATAGTAGTTTTGAGCCTGGTGCAGATGTAAAGGTGTATTTGAGTGATTCTGCTGGGAAGGTGAATTATCAGATTCCATCTGGGTGGAAGCTGGATTTGAAATATAAGGGTAATGATGGTGAAAATACGGTTATGGCGAGTTCGGAATTTTCGAGCTTTAAACTGCGATCTGATGATGGATACGATGTGACGCCAGGAATTCGCGGATATAATGACGGGGATTATGTTTTAGAATTGAGTGATAAGGTCGGTAAGCAAATGTTTAATGCGAATTTTGATATTGCCGATAGTTTGCCTTCTCGGATTAGTTTGGCGGCGAATAGTGGTGTGACGGGAGCGAATTTTGATGTGAAGCTTTTGGAAGAGACTAGCGATACTTTGGTGAGTTTGTATGATTTTTATGATGTGAAATTGGTTGATAGCAAAGGAGCGACTGTGGCTTCTGTGAAGGAATTTACTGGTGATGTGACGAATGCTGGGAAGGGGATTTATCGTTTCAAATTGCCGGCGGCTGGGAGTTATACGGTGAAGTTGATTGATATGTTTATGAAGGAGTTGGACAGTGAACAGATCACTGTGACGGCTCAAGCGGCTTTGGTGCTACAAGAAGAAGAGGATGAGGATGAAGAAGAGCCGGTTGTTTCGAATGATCCGGTGGAATTTAAATTGAATCATAGTGATTTGATTTATGATCAAAGAGAAGAAGTGAGTTTTCGCTTTTTGAATGCGGCGGGAAATGCGGTGGAGTTGCCGAATGGTTGGAATTTGAAGTTTATTCAACGCGATGGTACGAGTTTTAATGTTGATACGCGTTTGGACAGTTTGCTTGCGCCTTTTCATCATGGTTCAAATGGAACAGAAAGTGCGGGGATTGAGATGTATGATGAAAATGATGAGCTGATTTATGCTGGAAGGTTGCATGTTTTGAAACCGGCGGTTGCGGGTGGTGTGCCGGTGAAATTTGCCTTTAATGCTGATGCTTTTGCGCCGGGTGAATTGGTGCAAATTACTTTGTATGATGCGAATGATCGGATTGTGAAGAGGCCGAATAGCTGGAATTTTGCTTTTAATATGTTGAATTCGGCTGGTAGTTCTGTGGGAAGTGGGAGTTTGGAAGGTAATTTGAACAGTGATTTGAGTTTTAGAGCGATGAATCGGGCTGATGTGACGGTGGAGGTTGATTTGGAAAATGCGAATGATGTTTTGGTAGACTCACAGAATTTTAAGATTTTAGATGAGGATGATGTGGATGCTTATTTGAGAGCTTTAGAGAGGGCGGAAAATGCTGAAGAAGAAGGCTTGGAGCGTGAAGGAGAAGCGGTGAATGTGAAGTTGAAGAGTAATGTGTATCGAGCGGGTGAGAAGGTGAGCTTTGAATTTATTGATGCTGAAGGGGATACTATTACGACAGGTTGGCCGACGGGTTATGAAGTGAGGTTGTTTTTTGATGGGGTTGGCGCGCCAAATGAATTTACTTTGCATCCTTTGGAAATCGAGGCGTTGAATTTTACTGCGCCAAATGGTGTGGGAGAATATAAATTGTTTGTTGATAAGAATAATGTTTGGATTAATCAGGCAAATACGCCTTTGTTTTCAGTTTTAGCGCCGGAGATTGATGAAGTTGTTTTGGAAGAGGTTGAACTGAGTAGAGATTTAATCGCTCTAGCGGATGAATTTAATGATGTGCGGAAGGATTTGGCGAAGGAAGTGAAGATTCCGGGATTTGTGTTTAATCCAAAGGCGGCGGCGAATTATGTCGGTGAAGTGAAATGTTTGGATGTTCCGCCAAATCATTGGGCGAAGGAATTGATGGAGGTTTGGATTGAGACGAATCGTTATCCGGTGAGGATTGCGAATGGTAAAATCGAATGTCGTTTGGATGAGAGTTTGACGCGAGCGCAAGCGGCTTTGCTTTTGACGGCTTATCAATATCCAGATGTGATTAAGGAAATTGGGAATGTGCAAGAACGCTTGGAATTGGGGTTGATTGAGATGCCTTTTAGCGATGTCGCGGTGGATCATCCGTTTGCGGCTTGGGTTTATGCGGCAAATTCTTTGGAAGTAATGACGGGAGATAATAAGTTGCCACGAACTTTCCGTCCGGATGAGACTTTGAATCGAGTGGAACTTTTGGCGATTGTTCAACGAAGTTTCGGGATGGGTGAAGTAGTGGAAGCGATTGGTGAGGTTGGCGATGAGTATGATGCGTTTGAGGATTTGGATAATAATGGTTGGTATCGTAAGAATGTGGATTTTGCGCTGCAATTTGGTGTAATGCGGGGTTATGCTGATGGTAGTTTCAAACCAGGAAAGGGGGTTAGTTTTGCGGAAGCAATGAAGATCGTGCAAGTGGGAAGTATTTTGAAAAATGCTTTGGAAAACCCGAGTTTTTATGAGGATGATTTGGTGAGAGATGAAGTTTTAGATATTTTCCGTGAAGCAATTGCGGAAGATTATTTGCGTTTTGCGGAAGAGGATTTGGAAATGATTGAAGTGGTGGATGAAATGTTGGGTGATTTGTTGGATGAATTGGGTGATGGGCTTGGAGAGTTTGATGGGCTTGGTTTGAAAGATAAGTTGTCTGATCGGGAAAAAGGTTTGAATGGAAAGGATAAGGT
>CAZVOZ010000072.1:0-2977 GCA_964629065.1 uncultured Candidatus Peribacteria bacterium | reverse complement strand
TGAAAAACCGAACCAAAATCCAACTCAATCCGCGCCCGCGGATAAAGCTCTTTCAAAATCGCCAAAATCTGCTTAACCATATCTCCATTCTACCTTCTAGTTTCCTAGTTTTCTAGCTCTCTAGTTACCTTTTTTGCCGCCTTCACTTTTTCAACATACTTCTCACTGACATTATCTTCACTCAAAACTTCCAGCGGCAAATAATCCATCGGATCGACATAAACCCCATTCAACTTCATTTCAAAATGCAAATGAGGCCCCGTCGTCATATAACCCGCGCCCAAAGTCCCCGGCATCCCACCACTCAAGCCAATAATCGTCCCTTCCGGCACAAATTGCCCCGCTTTCACCATAATCTTACTCACATGTCCATAAGTCGTACTAAAACCACCGGCATGCGACAAAATAATATAACTATAACCATACCCATTATCTTTCACACTATAAACCACCGCTTCCGCCGGCGCATAAATCGCCGAACCTTGCAACGCCGGAATATCAATCGCATTATGCACCATCCCAAAAGTCGACTGATACCCATCGCCATGATTGCGGAAATAAGCCGAAATCCCACGCTTCGGCGCCACCGGCCAACTAAAACCAGCGACACTCTTACCCAAATTACTCACTTGAAAATCAAACACCGCCTTGCTCTCTTCCGACAATTTCTTCGTAAAAGCCTCATAATCAAACGAACCATCCGCGATCGACTTCTCCGCTTCCGCGCGCACCTCATTCAACTTTGCAATCTCCGCCACCACTTGCTCTTGTTGCTTCATCGTTTGCGCCAACAAATCGCTATAAACCTTCTCCTGACCTTCCGTCAAAACCAAAAGTCGCTCCTTCGCTTCCTTCGCCGCCGCCAATTGCGACTTCTCCGCGCTCAACTCTTCACGCAACCCATTCAAAGAATCACGCTCACTTTTCAACTGCTCTTGCCGCACCAACAAACCATCACCCAATTCATTCAACCGCACCAATAACTGCTGACCAGTTTCATTCAACAAACTAAAATGATCCAATTCCGCCAAATTCTCGCTCACCGACTGATCGGACAATAACAATTTCAAAGCATCAATCTCCCCATTTTGCCCCATCATAAAAAGCTCTTGCTCTTGCGTATAAATAAGCCTGACATATTCGCGCAAAGCATCCTTTTGCTCACGCAAAGCCTTTTCCATCACCTCAATCTCACCCGTCAAACTCTTCACCTCATTCTCCGTCGCCACCATTTCTTGCAAAACTACTACCAACCGCCCCGTCGCCATCTCCTCTTGCAGTCGCAAATTCTCAATCTGCTCCGCCAAAGTCACTTTTTCCTCCTCCACCAACTTAATCCGCTTCTGCGCATCCCCAATTCGATTCAAAACCTGATGATAATCCGTCTTCGACAAACTCAACTCCTGATTCAACCGCAACATAAACGAATCTTCACTACTTACCTCCTTATCTCCTTCTTTACTTATCTCTTTATCTAATACTATTCCCGTAATCTCAATATTCGCCGTTTCATCCGCCGACACGATCACCGAATTCGCCAGTAAGACAGCCACGACTGCCAGCGCCACAAGATACTGATTGGTTGTTTTATTATTCATAAATCCGTACATTATAACACAAAAAGCCTTGCCAATCGACCCTTTTTCACCTAAAATCCCCCCGAATTAACAAAAGTATATGTCTCATAAGAAAGCCGCAGGTTCTACGGATAACGGTCGCGACTCGGTAGCGAAAAGACTCGGTGTCAAAGTTTTCGGTGACCAAGCAGTCAAAGCTGGTGGTATCATCATTCGCCAACGCGGCACAAAATTCTTTGCTGGCAACAATGTCGCCATGGGCAAAGATCACACACTTTATGCCCTTAAAGAAGGCAAAGTTCGTTTCACGGAAAAAATGCTCACTAAATACGATGGCCGCCGCTTCCGCGACAAAATCGTCAGCGTCGAAGAAACCGCAGTTTCCTAGTTCTCTAGTTTCCTAGCTCCCTAGTTTATGTCCTTGGAATCCTTTGCGGGTTTTGACAGCAACGAACCAATGTCCGCTGCTGCCTTAGAAAAACTCCAAGAACGCATGCGCGCCGCCGCCGCCCAAATGGCCGCCGCGCGCAAACAAGAAGGTAAGCAAAAACAAAAAGAAGACGAACTACTCAAAATCCTCCTCGCCTTCATCCAAAACAGCCACAAAACCACACTCGTCCTTTTGATTTCGCGCTGTTTAGAAAAAAACCTCCCCGCCAACTTCATTCTCGCAGTCATCCTACTCGGCAATCCCGAAATCCAAGCCTCCACCGGCAAATTCCTCCTCCTCGCCCCAACCGCCGAACAAATTGCCAATCCCGAAAGCGAAAAAAACGCCCTCACCTTTTTCGGCCAAGACGACCAAGCCCTTCCATTACGCCAAAAAATCGAACTCGACCATTGGATCAAAAACCTCCTCGACCAAGCCGGCGAAAACCCCGAAAAACTCCTCCGCACCGCATACGACCTCGCCGCACCCGACGCCAAAATCATCACCGCGCCTTTAATAAGACTCACCCACTTCATCCTCCGCGACTACCTCGAATCCCACGAACACGACGAAGACGAAGATAAACTCGAACGCTTCGCCCAATTCATTCTCACCGGCATCCTCGACAAAATCACCGAAGCACCGCCGCAGCAACTCACGGTTTAAAATTCAAGCAAACCGAATTAATACAATACCTCTGTCCCGTTTTATCTGAAGGCCCATCCGGAAAAACATGCCCCAAATGTGAGCCGCAATTTTTGCAAGTCACCTCCGTCCGCCGCATTCCATGCGCCGAATCCTCATGATATTCCACACTTCCTTCCTCAGCCGCTTGCCAAAAACTCGGCCAGCCACTGCCCGAATCAAACTTCGTCTCCGACTTAAACAGCAAATTGCCACAAGCCTTGCAATAATAAGCCCCATCTTCATAAAACTTATTGTACTCGCCCGAAAACGGCATCTCCGTACC
>CAZVOZ010000071.1:0-3009 GCA_964629065.1 uncultured Candidatus Peribacteria bacterium | reverse complement strand
CCATCTCCTCAATTTAAAAGAGGCCACTATACTCTAGTGACCTCTCCAAAATCAACCGCCAAATTCCTAGTTCCCTAATTCATCAATCACTCTCTTCACCACCACCGCCGCTTCCGCTTCGGTCAATAAACCTGCCGGACGGAAAGTCCCAGCATCATCACCTTTCATCCAACCCAATTCATAAGCCAACTTCACATCAGCATAATACCAAGCGCCCGCTTTCACATCAGGAAAATTCATCGCCTTCGCTTCACCACTCAAACCATACTTCCGCGCCACTCGGCCCAACAAAGCCGCAAACTCCGCACGATTAATCTCACTGTTTGGCTTGAATGTTCCATCGCTATAACCAGTCACAAAGCCCAACAACTTCGCAGTCGCAATCTCATCTGATCCAGATGAAACATCCTTGAACGGAATATCCCCCGTTTCCGCAACCGCCTCTTCTCCCGTCATTCGCAAACCGCGAATCAACCACTCCACCGCATCGCCACGATTGATCTTTGAACTTGGTTCAAAAACCATTATCGAATTTTCACGCTCCTCGATCACACCACTCTCAATCAAATAATCACTACTTTCTGAATACCAAGTTTCCTCATATGGATAACGATCATACTCGGGAACTTCCCACAAACTATCCATCAACCTCTCAATATTTGCCGCTGAATAAACCCTCTTCGCTCGCTCCATATCAAAATCCATATCCATCGTTTCCACTACAATCGGATAAGCGCTCAAATCACGGCGCGCTGTCATTTCACCCAATGGCGACAGCAATTCCTTCGCCAAATCAAAACCTTCTTCCTCGCCCGTCACTTCGCTTATATTGTCCATAGCCACCACCAACTCATCAAACGAGAAATAAAAATCATCGGTCGCAACCAAACTATTCCCTTCACCAAATTCGCTGAAAATCCGCGGATTGGTCGAAACCAAATAAACCCCATTATCGGTCATTCCCATCGTCACCTGCAATTCAAAAACGCCAAGATCCTCAATCGGCTCAATTGACTTCAAATTAACCACCGTCAAAGCTTCATCTTGTCCCGTCAAAGCGCGCTCATCAACTTCCATATCCAACAAAGCCATCCCCGCCAAAGCTTTGATTTGGTCCATCAAATCCGCTTCAATCTTTTCCAATTCTGCTTCACCACCACGCATTTGCGCCAAAAATGTCACTTCCGGAAAAATCCCATCACCATTTTGCGCTAAAACCGCAAACTCCTTCGCGCCTTTCATCACTTCTTCAAAATCAAAATCTAACTTTTCTTCATCGGTAAACTCTCCAAAAAATTCATCATCCAACTCTGCAAACAGTTCACTATAAATCCCACTATTTTCATCATACAAATTCAAACTATTCGCCGCCAAAATCGCTTTTCCACTCGGCAACAAACGGTGCAAATCACGAACTTCTGTAATCTTACTCTCAGACTTAAATTCCGTCACCGACTTCACGCGAAAACCATTAGCAATCTGATCAATACTTACTGCCAAATAACCAAAGTCTTCCCAAAGTGCTTGAAATTCCTCATCCATTTCCGCCAAAGCCCCATCAGCAAAGAACATCTTCATCAAAGCATTATCACCCAATTTCGCCATCGCCGCCCGAAAATCACTATTATCAGCCAAAGAATCTCCACCATCAATCGCCGCCTTCATATCTTCCTCACTCATTGTCGCCACCAAATAACCATCCAAATAAGCCATAAATTCTTCACCCGCCCATTCATCGGTCGATTGATAATACTTCTTTCCATTATAAACCTTTTCCACCACATCTTCTTCCTCCTTCAAAGCCATTGCAAAATCCGCCGCCGTCATTTTCACGCTAAAATGCATATCCTCCATCATCATCAAATCACTCGCCGCCATCCCAAAAACGCTTTCACTAAGCACATCAACCAAAGCTTTACTCTCCGACGGCACATTTTCCATCGCCGCCTCAAAAAAATCCTTCAAAACCCCTTCAAATTCACTAAAATCAATCGAAGCATAAAACTTCGCATCCTTCGGAAAAAAATTCGCCTCGCTCGCCGCCAAAGCACTATTGCTCAGCATCAAGCCCAAAACCACCGCCGATAATAATTTTTTCATAAAACAATTAATCAAATATGCTAAAATCCTAAATGAAAAAGCCTAAACAGTCAAAACCATGCTCAAAAAACTCCTCCCCCTTACAATATTCCTTCTCATCGGCGCCTACCTCGCCTTCGCCTCGCCTATCCAAAACCCCATTCGCCCGAGCGAAGCTAAACAAGAAACTCTTAAAGCCGAAATAGTCGCCGTCGAAAATGAAAGCAATGGGATCCAAAACATCAAAGTCAAAGACCAAACCGGCCGCATCTTTTCCATCACCAACGACGAAACAATGGTCCTCAACCCCCGCACCTTCATCGCTGGCGACGAAGTCATCATCCTCACCGCCAACGACGGCCAGCCTTATGTAGGCGACTTCATTCGCGAAAAACCGCTCCTCATCCTCCTCGCAATCTTCATCGTTCTCGTCCTCCTCATTACCAAAACCCAAGGCCTCTTCTCGCTCTTCGGCATGCTCTTTTCCTTCATCGTCATTTTCCAACTCATCTTGCCCCTAATCTTAAGCGGCCAATCCCCGCTACTTGCCGCCATCCTTGGCTCCGTTCTCATCATCCCTGCCAACTTCTATCTCTCCCACGGCTTCAATCGCAAAACAACCGTCGCCGTCGCCGCCACCCTCATCACCCTCATCGTCAGTTCACTGCTCGCCATCTTATTTTCCGACTTCGCCCACCTTTCCGGTACCGCCTCTGACGAAGTCTCCTTTCTTAGCCTCGACATCGCCGCCAAAATCGACCTCAAAGGCCTCCTCCTCGCCGGCATGATCCTCAGCCTCCTCGGCATCCTCGACGACATCACAATCGCCCAAGCCTCCATCGTCCAACAACTCAAAGGCGCCAAAAACAAAATCTCCTTCGCCGAACTCTTCGCCCGCGCCATGCATGTCGGCCGCGACCACATCGCCTC
>CAZVOZ010000070.1:0-3093 GCA_964629065.1 uncultured Candidatus Peribacteria bacterium | reverse complement strand
ACTTTTTCGAACAAAGACTGATCAGCCATAATTAATTTTTCTTATTCTTATTTTCAAAATCTAAAATTGCATTCGACAAAATATTCAAAAACGACTTCGCCGAACTATGACTCATATTCACGCGCGAAACCACCTTCAAAACTTGACTCTGATCCTTCGCAATCCGCGGAATCGCATAAGCAAAATCCAACACCAACTCATTCCCATTAATATGCACCGACGAAGCATTGCTATAAACACCCGTCTCCATTTCACTATCAAACTTTACTTGCACCGTCTGATCTTTCTTTTCATCTGACATACATTTGTCATTAACAAATACGCCAACGAGATTAACATAAAAAAACCGATCTACAAAAATAACTTTTCCAAATGCAAAACCCCATCCTCATCGTCGCCAACTTCCTCATCAACTACAAAACCCACAAAATATATTATCAAAACCAAGAACTCCCCCTGCGCAACAAACAATTCGAACTCCTCAGCTTCCTCATCAAAAATTACCAACGCGCCGTTTCTCGCACCTCCATCCTCGAAGAAGTCTGGGAACGCGACATCTTTTGCCACACAAATACCGTTGATGTTCACATCAGCACTCTCCGCAAAACATTTCAACGATTCGGTCAAAAATCACCGATCAAAACAATCAGCGGATTTGGCTACATCCTCGAGTAAAACGACCTATGAAATCTACAACAACAAATCATTTTAGCAACTCCCTCAAGTACATTTCTTTGATTGCCACCACCGAAGTCCCTATAATCGGTCGGTAAACAAAACCCCCCTCTAACTTTCATTTTTATGCTTAGCAGCAGTTCTACTCCTGTGATTAAAACCCTTACGGAAATCGACGAAATCGTCCAAAACCTCCTCCTCCTCCTTTCCGAAAAGGAAAAAGAAGTGATCACAAAACGCTTCAACCTCGATCAAGCAGGAAAAAGAACCCTCGAAGAAATCGGCCAAGAATTCGCCGTCACCCGTGAACGCGTCCGCCAAATCGAAAAGAACGCCCTCAACAAAATGAAACGCAATGTCTTCAATACCGCCCTCAGCGGCCTCAACGAATTCGTCACCGGTATCGTCCGCAGCAATGGGGGATTACTCCGCAAGAAAAACCTCCTCACCGAAATCAAAAGCCTCCTTCCCGAAAACCAAAACCTCGAAGAAGGCCCGCTCGACCTTTCTTTCGCTCTTCACGACGAAATCGAATCCGTCGGCAACACTATCAATTTCCACCCTCATTTAAGAGAAAAAGCCATCCCCGAATACAACCTCAAATTCGCCGCCAACAACCTCATCAACCAACTCCAAAAATACGGCGACGCCAAAAACCTCACTAAAATCCACAGCGACCTCAGCCCCGTCCTCGGCGAAATCGATTTCAACATCGTAAAAGTCAAATCCCTCATCGAAATCGACAAACGCCTCAAACTCCTCAGCGACAACAATGTCGGCCTCAGCGAATGGCGCCACATCCACCCACGAACCCTCCGCGACAAAATCCTCTTCATTCTCAAAAGTGAAAAAAAACCTCTCCACTTCAACGACATCGCCGACAAAATCTCCGCCTCCAAATTCGACAATCGCAACATCAATGTCCAAGCCGTCCACAACGAACTCATTCGCCACCAAAACTTCGTCCTCATCGGCCGCGGCATTTACGCCCTTTCCGAATGGGGCTATGAAAAAGGCACCGTCGCCGATGTCATCGAAGCCATCCTTCGCGAACACAAAGAACTCAGCCAAGAAGAAATCACCGCCAAAGTTCTCGAAAAACGCCAAGTGAAAAAAATCACCATCACATTGGCCCTCAAAAACAACCCGAACTTCGTTCGTACCGGCCGCAAAGTCTACACCCTCAAAAAAGACTGAGGCTCCGCCTGAAACTTTTTCTTCAACTCCTCGCGATCGCCAATCACCAAATCCACCGCCGCCGCGCGACTTTCGCCGTACAACTTCCTTTTCGCCTCCGCTAGCCCGCGCTTCGCATAACCAGCCTTCGGATCCGCCACCAAAATTTCCTCCGCCACCTTCATCGCCTTATCAAACTTCTTCAACCGCAACAAAGTCTTCAAATGTTGCTGCCCGCGATACAAAAATTCCAACCGATCCTCCTGCATCATTTCGCCTTCACCCGCCTTCATCAACCGCTCCAAATCCATCACGCGCTTACTTTTCGGATCAATCTTCCTCAACTCCGACAAAAAATGCTCAAACGCCTCAAACTTATCCGAATAAATCAATTCCTCTTTTTCTTTAATCAATTTCTCAATCAACCGATCGCGAAACTCCGCCGTCAACTTATGCAACACATCATTGTTCGGACTCGTCATATCCAATGCAAAAAGCTCCTCATTCAAACTCTCCGGCGAATTCGCCAATAACTCCTCGAACCGCTGCCGATGCCGCGCCTCCATCAAATCCACACTATGCTCCAACTTTTCCGCATACGCCCTTTGCGCCTTGAAAAATAAATCCTTCAAATCGCCATGCTTCGGCGCAAACTTCAAAAGCCGCCCCGCCTCACTCAAAACCTTCGCATAATCGCCCGTGTCAAAACTCGCCTCCAAAGCCGGCAAAGCCTTCTCCACCAACCGCTCATTCTCATCCTCAATCACCTCCGCCACCTCCCGATAAATCCGCCGCACATCCTCATCATCCGGATACTGCGCCAAAAGCTGCTTCGCCTTGCTATAAGCATCCTTCGCCTTCCCGCTACTCACCAGCGCCAGAATATTCTGCTTTAATTGTTCAAAGAAAGGATCCAAGGAAATTAATAATTAAGAATTAATAATTAAAATAATAATAACATGAGAAGGTGAAATTGTCGCACTTGACAAAAATAGCAAATAAAGTAAACTCACAGCTCAGATTTTAAACAATGTACAAATGCCTAATTCTAGAGGAGCCGAACAAAGTGGTCACGTCAAACGACCTGAAGTAGTTATTATTCGACAACGTGGAGCTAATTTAGAAAAAGAAATGGCAGCACTAGAGGATGAACTAAACCAGGTTGCCGCAGATATCTTAGGTGCAATGAGAGACACCAATGGAGAACCAAATACAGAAAAAGCAGCTCAAGAAGTTCTCCGT
>CAZVOZ010000069.1:0-3165 GCA_964629065.1 uncultured Candidatus Peribacteria bacterium | reverse complement strand
CCTTCGCTTCCTTCGTCGCGCCCAAATAAATATCGCCAAAACCACCAAACCCGCCACAAGAAGCCCATACTTCACATACAAAAACGCCTGTCCACCGCCATCCATCCCGAAAAAATAACCGACAAAAGCCAAAAACGCCACCCAAATCCCAGCCCCCAAAGTCGTAAAAGCCGCAAAAGATAGGGGATTCATCTTCACAAACCCCGCCGGCAACGAAACCAACTGCCGAATCACCGGAATCAACCTCCCCACAAAAGTCGAAATCGCCCCATTCTTCAAAAAATACGCCTCCGCCCTCTCCACCTTCGCCTTGCTCAACAAAAACCACTTCGCCCACCGATGCGACACCAAATTATATACCACCGGCCGCCCCAAAAATAACGCCAAATAATAATTCACAAACGCCCCCACCAAACTCCCCAAAACCCCCATCAAAATCACAATCCAAATATCCATCTCCCCACGCGCCGCCAAAAACGCCGCCGGCGGAATCACCAACTCCGACGGAAACGGAATAAACGAACTCTCCACCACCATCAAAAAAAACACCCCAAAATAATCCAACTTACCCACCAACCCAATAATTAAATCTATCAAAGGATCGAACAAGGGGGATAGAATTACAGATTAAAACTTACAAATTAGACATTAAAATTAAAAACCTCTTATCTCTATTTCTCACCTCTTATCTCTAATTTCTAAGCTCTAATTTGTATAACTTGGTGCCCAAGAAGGGAATCGAACCCTTACTCACTTGCGTGAACTAGATTTTGAGTCTAGCGCGTCTACCAATTCCGCCACCTGGGCAAATGCCTCGCAAGATTAGCAAAAAAAAAGAAAAGGGGAAAGAAAAAATTTCCATCTCACCTAAGAGTCAGAAACATCAAAACCTAGTCTTTTCAAACAATTATTCACATGTGAAGGATGAAATCTTGGATTACGAGATGAACGATTCATAGTATCAAGATATATACAATTAGATAGATAGGACAGAGCAAATGTTTTATGATGACCATTAGTCCCTTCATAAAAATCAACACCTAACTTTTTACAAATTTTACGAACATCACCACAATCGTAAGCGCTCTTATTCATAAGCCTTTCTCTACCTCCACAATTAGTAGATAGATAGGTCGCACTACAAACCCTCTCCCTCACGCCCATTGACACATCATCACACTCTACCCCCCCCATCACCAAATCACTAGGCTCACAACCATGAATCATCGCTTTCTCCATCAATCCCCCCACTCGCTCATCAGGAACTCCAAACATATTTTAAAAATTAAGAGCGAGAATAATACTAAAAAAATCATTTTTGTCAAACAAAAACTTCCTCAACTTCCTCCAACTTTTAACTTTTAACTTTTAACTTTTAACTCTACACTATCCTCATGTTCTGCGACGAATTAAAAATCACAGTAATAGCTGGAAACGGCGGCGATGGCGCCGCAACTTTCCGTCGTGAAAAATTCATCGCTCGTGGCGGCCCCGACGGCGGCGACGGCGGCAGTGGGGGAGACATCCTATTTAAAGTCAACACCCACCTCAATACCCTCAGTTCCCTCGCCAACCGCAAACTCTACAAAGCCGACAAAGGCACCAACGGCCAACGCAAAAATTGCCACGGCGCCTGCGCCGAACCACTTACCCTCGAAGTTCCCCTCGGCACACTCATCTACACCTCCGACAAAAAACAACTCCTCGCCGACCTCACCGAAGAAAACCAAACCTTCCGCGTCGCCAAAGGCGGCAAAGGCGGCCTAGGCAACGCCCGTTTCGTCAGCTCCACTAACCAAGCCCCCAAATTCGCCGAACGCGGTGAACCCGGCGAAGAAAAAGAACTCCTCCTCGAACTCAGCCTCGTCGCCGACATCGCCATCATCGGCCTTCCCTCCGCCGGCAAATCCACTCTCATCTCCGTCATCTCCAATTCCAAACCAAAAATCGCCGCCTACCACTTCACCACCCTCGTTCCCAACCTCGGCGTTGTTGACCTCGACAAATTCGGCGGCAGCAAAAACCAAAGCTTCGTCGTCGCCGACATCCCCGGCCTGATCGAGGGCGCCAGCGAAGGCCGCGGCCTCGGCCACAAATTCCTCAAACACATCTCCCGCACCAAACTCCTCATCCACGTCCTCGACGCCACCAGCGAAGACATCCTCAAAGACCACAAAACCATCAACCAAGAACTCAAAAAATTCGACAAAACCCTCAGCCAAACCACCCAAATCACCGCCCTCAACAAAATCGACCTCCTCTCTCCCGACGAACTCAAAGCCATTCTCAAAAAAATCAAAAAGCTCGGCGAAATTTTCCCCATCTCCGGAATGACCCGCACCGGCCTCAAAGAACTCCTCTTCCGCGCCTTCGAACAACTCACAAAAACCCGCCAAGAAGAACAAGAAGAAAAAACCCGCGTCAAAGAAATTGCCGAAACCCAAATCCCCATCCTCAAACCCCACCTCGACCGCGAAACCTACAAAATCGACAAAATCATCAAAAAAGACGACCACAAAATCTTCCGCATCACCGGCAAACGCATCGAACAGCTCATCCACATGACCGACACCAACAACCCCCAAGGCCTCGAACGCATCTACCATTACCTCGATCGCATGGGCATCCAAAAAGCAATCAAGAAAAAAGGCGCCACCTTCGGCGACAAACTCAAAATCCTCGAAACACAAATCCCTTATCGCCCAAATTAAAATGAAACTCATCGTTGGATTAGGAAATCCCGGAGCAAAATACCTAGCAACGAGGCACAACATCGGCTGGCTCGCCCTCGATTACCTTTTCCCCGACGCCATTTACAAAGAAGAAACCACCCTCCAAGGCGCCGTCGCAAAAACCAACGACACAATTCTTCTCAAGCCCCTCACCTTCATGAACCTCTCCGGCGAATCCATCCAAAAAACCCTCCATTACTACAAAATCCCCCTCGAAAACCTCACCGTCATCTACGACGACATCGACCTGCCCTTCGGCGAAATCCGCATCCGCGACAAAGGCTCCGCCGGCACCCACAACGGCATGAAATCCATCATCCAACACCTCAACACCCCCGAATTCCGCCGCATCCGCCTCGGCATCGAATCCCGCCCCGACGAACTCAAAGCCAAAATCCCCCTCGACACCTTCGTCCTCAGCAACTTCACCACA
>CAZVOZ010000068.1:0-3286 GCA_964629065.1 uncultured Candidatus Peribacteria bacterium | reverse complement strand
TTCTCACACTCGCCCTCACCGCCCTTCTCCTCACCGCCTGCAACACCGAAAGCGAACTCCAACCACCCGAAACACCAGAAGAAAAACCCGCAGAAATCACCTACGAAATCCGCATGCACAGCCCCATCGAATTTTTCGGCGGCACACAAGCAAATGACTGGTACATCGCCTCAAACATCCCCTCCCCACTCACCGACACCCTCGCCCAATGGGACGCCGCCCTCTTCCAAATCAAAAATGACCAAGAAACCCTCCTCGCCGAATCAATCATCGAAATCACTCCCGAATTAAAAGAAAACCACGCCCTCTTACCCTACAACCGCCATTCAAGCGACAGCAATCTCATACTTTACTCAATCCTCCCCGAAACAGACAACACGCTCACTACCCTCTTCACCTACAATCCCACAGCCAAAGAATTCCAACCCTTCAGCGAAGAAATGAACGCCATGTACAGCATGATCGCTCCCGAAGGCACCAAAACAATGTTTGTCGCTGGCCCCGAAGACGACGCACACTCCCTTACATTCTTCGACCTCAAAACAGCAAAACTAATCAAAAAAATCACCTTACCCAAAAACGAAAAAATCCTCACACCAATAAATCCCGACTCCTACAGCGGCGAACTCGAACCCGATGCCTTCGGTCAAATCTATGACTTCGGATGGCTCGACACAAACACCTTTCAATACCACACCTTCGACACCACCGGCGCCAAAAGCACCACCAAAACCATCGAGCTCTAAACTTTTCACTTTTAACTCTTAACTTTTAACTCCTCATGGCAAAAGAACACACAATGGACATCTCCGTAAAATTCGACTTCCAAGAATTGAAAAACGCCGTCGAACAAACCAAAAAAGAATCCCAAAACCGCTACGACCTCAAAGACGCCAATGTGGAAATAGACCTATCCGAAGCCGAAATTAAAGTCACCACCGGCACCGAAATGCAAATCGAATCCGTCTTCGGCATCCTCATCCAAAAAATGATCGCCCGCGGCGTCTCACCAAAAATCCTCGACCGCCAAAAAATCCAAGAAGTCGGCGGCATGCGCACACGCCAAGAAATGAAATTGATCAAAGCCCTCGACCAAGAAACCTCCAAAAAACTCACCACCATCATTCGCGAACACTTCCCCAAAGCCAAACCAAACATCCACGGCGAAACAATTCGCGTCAGTTCGCCATCAATCGACATCCTCCAACAAATCATCCAACACCTCCACGGCGACGAAACCATCAAAGTCCCCCTCGAATTCGGCAACTACAAATAAACCGCAAAAGTCGCACCACCACCGGCCGTATCACTCACTTCGATCCGGCCGCCATGCATCAAAACAATCTTCCGCGCAATAAAAAGCCCCATTCCAAGCCCATAACTATCCGGCAACTTCCCCGAACCCGACTGAAACTTTTCAAAAATCCGCTCCTTCAAATGATCCGCCACCCCACACCCATTATCCACAACTCTCACACAAACCTCCCTTCCTTCAGCCTCTAAAACCACCTCAATCCGCTCCGCAAACTTCATCGCATTACTAAACAAATTCGACAAAACCTGCCGCATCTGCGCCGTATCCATCGCCACCAAACGCGGCTCCGAAAGCAAATTCCGCAAAACAAAAACCTTCTTCCGCTTCTTCATTAACGGCTCAAACTCAACGAAAACATCACACACAAACCTCCTAACATCCACCAAATCCTTCCGCAAAACTACCTTATCTAAATCATACCTCTGAAAATCAAACAACCTCTGCGTCAAATCCTTCAACACACCCAAAGAAGCCGATAAACTTCGCATATCCTCCACCAAACTCTCCTGATCCCGATAATTATTCATCGCATCCTCCAACTGAAACATCGCAATATTCAACGGCGTCCTAAACTCATGCGCCGTCGTCGCCAAAAAATCTGACTGCCGACTAACCAAACTCTTCAAAGCCCGCGTCTTCCTCTGCAAAATCGATTTCACCAAATTCTCCGAACCCCACTCCTTATTCCTTACCAAAACATTCGCCACCGCCAACTCCAAAACCTTCCCAAAACCTTCAAACTCCCTTACCACCTCAACCACAAAAACCCGCTTATCCAAAGACTTCCCCAACACAAAAACCCCCAAAAAATCCCCATCGACAAATAGCGGCAAACAAAAACTCGCCCCCATCCTCCGCATCTCTTCAAGCAAAAACTCCTCACTCTCCAACCCCCTAAACCGAATTTCCTCATAAATCAAAGCCCCATAGCCAAAATCCCCCATCCGCCTATCCACCTCACCTCGACTAACCAAAAATATTTTCACCTCTTCAAAAGCCAACATTTGCCCAAAACAATCCTCCAGCCGACTACCCAACAATGTCAAATTGTCAGCAAATAAAATCTTCAACTTCAAATCCAAAATCGCCTCACGCAAAGAACGAAAATCCCTACTCTCAAAAAACCCTCGCCCAAAATAAAAAACTAAAGCCATCAAAAACCCAAATACCAAACCCCATCCATCGAAAAAAAACACACCACTCAAAAAAACTAAACAAAAAATCCCTAACCCCACAAACCGATACAACAAATACGAAACCCCAAAAAACCGATCATGCTTCAAAGCGAAAAAAGTCGGAACCACAAATAACAAAGATAACGCCACAGCCAACCAAGAAATCGGCAAATAAATTTCAAAAAACGGCAACAAAACATTCACAACAAATGCCAAACCTAAAAAAATCCACGCAAAAAACGCCGACAAAAAAACCTTCCGCCGCTTAACCCCACTAACCAACCTCAACTTCATCCACGAAAAAACAAACCCCAAAACAAACATCGCCGACACTACAAACATATATGGCAAATATAGTGGCCCAAATTTATCCGCCACATAAACACCATTCAGAAAAACTTGCCCCTCATGCACCAAATCAGTCAAACCCGCCAAAATCGCCATCCCTCCTCCCAAAATCGCCATCCCAAACCTCAAACCTGGCATAACCTCTAACCTCTCCCTCGGAAAATAAATAAAGAAAAAATTCAAAAAAACCACCATCAACAGCCCAAAACTATACGCCAACTTAATAAAAACCTCCGACCACTCCGGCCGAAACACCCCCATCACAAAAAAATACCCCCAATACAAAACCGCCATCCACGCCACCTGCACCGCCACAAACCACACAAAATAAACCCCATCCTTCCTATCCAAATTCCCCCCCGCCCCAACCAAAACCCCCAACATCGCACTCAAAATCCCACAAAACACATACAAAAAAGTAAGTTCGGAAGTCATGATTTTGTTAAAT
>CAZVOZ010000067.1:0-3451 GCA_964629065.1 uncultured Candidatus Peribacteria bacterium | reverse complement strand
TTTTCCGGCGTCAAATCCAATAAAACCTTCTTTTCCTTTTCCGGAATCTCCAAACCCTTCACCAACTTCGCAATTGCCGTCGCGCCGACGCCACTTTTTCCACGCGTCAAATCCTTCAACTTCTCATAAGCCCCCGCCAAACGATACTTTCGCATCATCATTTGCACCGGCTCCGCCAAAAGCTCCCATCGCTCCGCCACATCCGCTTTCACAACCTCTTCATTCAAAATACATTTCGACAAACCTTTTTTCGTTCCTTTATAAGCCAAAATACAATAAGCAAACGCCGCCCCAACATTCCGTTGCACCGTCGAATCCGACAAATCCCTCTGCCAACGCGACACCGGCAACTTCTCACTCATATGCTTCAAAAGCGCATTTGCCAGCCCCAAATTCCCCTCACTATTTTCAAAATCAATCGGATTCACCTTATGCGGCATCGTCGAAGAACCAACTTCGCCCGCCACGGTCTTCTGCTTGAAGAAATTCAAACTAATATACCCCCACATATCGCGATCCAAATCCAACACAATATTATTAATCCGCGCCACCGCATCAAAAACATCCGCAAAACAATCATGCGGCTCAATCTGCGTCGTATACAAATTCGGCGTCAAACCCAAAGCCGCCACAAACTCCGCCCCCTTCGCCACCCAATCCACCTCCGGATAAGTCACAAAATGCGCGTTGTAATTTCCGACAGCACCATTAATTTTCCCCATCAAATAATTCCCCGATTGCAAAATCCCCACTTCGCGCTCAATCCGCGCCACGAAATTCACCAACTCCTTCCCCACCGTCGTCGGCGAAGCCGGCTGCCCATGCGTCCGCGCCATCATCACCACCGCCTTATACTCCAAAGCCATTTTATGCAAATCCTCACAAAGTCCACCTACAGTCGGATAAAACTCACGCTCCAAAAAGTCGCGAATCATGCACGAATAAGCCAAATTATTAACATCTTCCGAAGTACATGCAAAATGCACAAACTCCAAAAATTCCTCCACCGCACTACCAGCCAATCTCTCTTTAATAAAATACTCAATCGCTTTCACATCATGATTCGTCGTCTTTTCGATCTCCTTCACCCTCTCCGCTTCCTCCAAACCAAAACCCTCATAAAGCCCACGCAACAAACGCAACTCCTCCGGCACCAAAACCCGCGTCCCCTCAAGCTGCAAATCATTAAACAAATAAATAAACCACTCCACCTCAATCAATACGCGATAACGCATCAAAGCCGCCTCCGAAAAATACTGATTCAAAACCTCAATCTTCTCAGAATAACGCCCATCCAAAGCTGTAATCGCCAAAAGCGTATGATCCATAAAATTTAAACTTTATAAATATTTAACTAAATTCCTCTCCACCCTCTCTTTCACATCCCCAACCTCCGCCACAAACGCCTGCCCCGTAATCAACTCATAAGCCTCAATATACCTTCGCGCTGTTTCCACCTTCACATCCTCCGGAATCGCCGGAATCTCGCCTTCCCCAACAAAACCACGCTCCGCAAGCCACTCCCTCAAATACTCCTTATCAATCTTCTTTTGCGATTCACCAGCCGCAAACCTCTCTTCATAACCATCCGCAAACCAAAACCGTGAAGAATCCGGCGTATGAATCTCATCAATCAAAACAATCTCCCCATCCGGCGCCACCCCAAACTCATATTTCGTATCCACCAAAATAATCCCTTGCTTCGCACAAATCTCCACCCCGCGTTGATACAACCTCATCGCCGCATCGGCCATTTTATCAAACTGCTCCGGCGTAATAATCCCTCGCGCCAAAATATCCTCGCGCGAAACAGATTCATCATGACCCCCCTTTTCCGCTTTCGTCGAAGGCGTCAAAATTGGCGTCGCAAGCTTCTGATCGCGCTTCAAACCATCCGGCAAAACATTGCCACAAAAATTTCGCGCACCTTTTTCATAATGCGTCCAAGCACTCGTCGAAGTCACACCCGTAATATAACCACGCACCACCATTTCCATCGGCAAAGCCTGACATTGTTTCGCCACCACCACATTCGGGTCCGGAAATTCAATCACATGATTACCGCAAATATCAGCCGTTTTCTCAAACCAAAACTTCGCCATTTGATTCAAAACCTGCCCCTTAAACGGAATCAAAGTAATAATCCGATCAAACGCCGAAAGCCGATCCGTCACCACCAAAATCCGCCGACCCCCCTTCGTATAATTATCCCGCACCTTCCCCTCATACCTTTCACCAAAACCCGAAAAATCAGTCCCATCTAAAACAAAAGCAATCTGCGCCCGTAACTGATCCTCACTAAGCATAAAATTAAATTAACTTGTGAAAATATAATAGACACCAACCCTTCCATTGACAACAAAAAAGCAAAGGTTAGAATTTAGACATGAAAAAGCCGAAAGTCGGAATCCTAGGTGGAGGACAATTAGGCCTTTTACTATTGCAAAAAGCAATAGAAATGCCTATCACCCTCACAATCCTCGACCCAAACCCTACCGCCTCAGTTGCAGACTATTGCACAAACTTCCAAGTCGGCGACTTCCAAGATTACGAAACCGCCTACAACTTCGGCAAAAACCTCGACATCATCACTTTCGAAATCGAATTGGTCAACCTTCCAGCCCTCAAACAACTTGAAAAAGAAGGAATCAAAGTATTCCCAAGCCCAAAAACACTAGAAATCATTCAAGACAAAGGAAAACAAAGAGAATTCTTCAACAGCAAAAACATCCCCGGACCAACATATCAACTCATCGAAAAAACAAACGAAATCAATATCGAACCACCATTCGTCTGGAAATCCCGCGAAGGAGGCTACGACGGCAAAGGCGTCCAAATCATCAAAACCAAAGAACAAATCAAAAACCTCCCAGAAATACCAGCCCTCATCGAAGAACTAGTCGAAATCGAATCCGAAATTGCCGTCCTTGCCGCTCGCGACAAATACGGCAAAACCTTCACCTACCCTCCAGCCAAAATGCACTTCCACCCAGAAATCAACCTCCTCACAGAACTATCCTCAGAAATCGAACTCACAAAAGAACAAAAAGAAACTCTCAATAACACCTCCATCAAAATCGCCGAAGCCCTAGAAATTCAAGGAGTTTTCGCCATCGAATACTTCCTCACCAAAAACGGCGACATCCTTCTCAATGAAGTCTCTCCGCGCCCACACAACAGCGGCCACCAAACAGTCTATAGCGAAACAGTTTCCCAAAACGAACAACACCTCAAAGCAATCCTCGGCCTACCAATCGAAGACAGCAAAACCCTCACCAAAAGCACCCTCGTCAACATCGTTAAAGCAAAAGAAAACTTCACCTTCGACTTCACAGAAATCAACACACTCGCCAAACATCCAAATGTAAACAATCACATCATCTGGTACCACAAAGAAAAACAAACCATCGGCCGCAAATTAGGACACATCGTTCTCACCAGCGACTCCACA
>CAZVOZ010000066.1:2185-3514 GCA_964629065.1 uncultured Candidatus Peribacteria bacterium | reverse complement strand
AACTTTTAACTCTTAACTTTTAACTTTTAACTCTGCTACACTTCCCCCATGAACTTCTCCACCCGCTACGCCGCCCTCAACCCCGCCCAACGCCAAGCCGTCGACACAATCGACGGCCCCGTCCTCGTAGTTGCCGGCCCCGGCTCCGGCAAAACCGAACTCCTCGCCCTGCGCATCGCCAACATCCTCCAAAAAACCGACGCCCTCCCTTCCGCAATCCTCTGCCTCACTTTCACCAACAACGCCGCCCAAAACATGCGCCAACGCCTCATCGGCCTCATCGGCCGCGAAGCCTACAAAGTCGCCATCCACACCTTTCACAGCTTCGGCGCTGAAATCATCGCCCAAAATCCCGAATACTTTTATCAAGGCGCCTCCTTTACCGCCGCCGACAAACTCGCCCAAATCCAAATCCTCGACGAAATTTTCCAAAAACTCCCTCTCAACGACCCCCTCGCCAAACTCCATCCCGAAAAAGGCTTCACCCTTCTCGACGAAACCCTCACCCGCATCGCCGAATTAAAACAAGCCGCCATCACCCCCGAAGCCCTTGCCGCCAACCTCCAAAATTCCAAAAACTTCCTCGACCAAGCCGCGCCCTTCGTCCAAGAAATCGGCGCCGAACGCATCTCCGCCAAAACCCTCCACCTCTTCGACCAACTCCTCCTCGACCTCCAAAACCTCCCCGAAGCCGACCTCAAACAAGACCTCACGACCACCCTTGCTCTCGCAATTTCCGAAGCCCACGCCGGCAGCAAACCAAACACCAAACCTCTCACCGCTTGGAAAAACGACTACACCAAAAAAGACCACAATAAAAAAACCATCTTCGCCGACCAAGACAAAATCGACAAACTCCTTTCCCTCCAAAAAGTCTACAAAACCTACCAAGAAAAGCTCTACCAAAAAGGCTTATTCGATTTCGCCGACATGCTCCTCGACACCTTAAACGCCGCCGAACAAAACCCCGAATTGCGCTACAACCTCCAAGAAAAATACCAATACCTCCTCGTCGACGAATTCCAAGACACCTCCGGCGTCCAACTCAAACTCCTCGACACCGTCCTCGACTCCGAAATCAACGAAGGCCGCCCAAACATCCTCGCCGTCGGCGACGACGACCAATCCATCTTCAAATTCCAAGGCGCCAACATCGAAAACATCCTCACCTTCCATCAAAAATACCGCGACCCCGCCGTCATCGTCCTCGACCAAAACTACCGCAGCAACCAAGCCATCCTCGACTTCGTGCGCGAAATCATCATCCAAGCCCAAGACCGCCTCGAAAACCGCCTCGAAGGCGTCACCAAAATCCTCACCGCCGCCGGC
>CAZVOZ010000066.1:0-2085 GCA_964629065.1 uncultured Candidatus Peribacteria bacterium | reverse complement strand
ATCGCCCGCAAACACACCCAACTCGAAAACATCGCCAAAATCCTCGCCCAAAAAAACATCCCGATCAATTACGAACGCCAACAAAACCTCCTCGAAAAACCCCTCATCAAAGAAATCCTCGAAATCCTCCGCTTCCTCGCCAACCCCACCGAACAATCCCACCTCGCCACAATCCTCACCTTCCCATTTTGGCAACTCGACCGCATCAAAATTTGGCAACTCTCCGTCAAAGCCTACCGCGAAAGAAAACTTTGGCTCGAAATAATGCTCGAAGACCCAGCCCTCAGCCCCACCGCGCAGTTCCTCATCGAACTCAGCCAAAAAGCCCTCACCCACACCGCCGAAGAAATCATCGACCTCATCACCCACGGCCCTTTCCGCCAACACCACTTCCACACCATCAACACCGACTACCTTGAAAATTTGAAAACCCTCGACTCCTTCATCAAAGCCATCCGCGCAAGCCAAGGCCAAAAACCATATAACACTAAAGAACTCCTCAGCGACTTCCTCGAACTCCACAAATCCTACGGCATTCCCTTAAACTACACCTCAAACCTCCAAAGCTCGCCGGAGGCCGTTCACCTCCTCACCGCCCACGGCGCCAAAGGCCTCGAATTCACCGAAGTCTTCGTCCTCCATTGCCAAGACGAAATCTGGTGCCCAAAACCCAAACCAAAACAAATCAGCTTCACCAAAAACCTCAAAATCTCCGCCGAAAACGACACCATCGACGACAACATCCGCTTGCTCTATGTCGCTCTCACACGCGCAAAAACCTTCCTCCACCTCACAAGCCACCAACAAAGCGAAAACGCCAAACAATCCAACCGCCTCCGCTTCTTGCCCGAACAAGAACCCCAAATCAAAACCGTTCTCAATCCCGAACAACAAACCCGCCTCAGCCTCAACCTCAATAAACCCCTTATCCAAAGCCTCGACGAAAGCGAATTGCTCAAATCCCTCGTCAAAAATTACACCCTCTCCGCCACCCACTTCAATCACTTCCTCGACCTCACCTATCATGGCCCCACCGAATTCCTCCAAAACCAACTCCTTCGCTTCCCCCAAAAAATGCACGCTGCCGCCAGCTACGGCTCCGCAATTCACGACGCCCTCCACAAATTCCAATCCCAATTCCGCCACCAAAAAACATTACCCACCGCCCAAACCCTCATAGAAAACTTTGAACAAGCCCTCAAAAACCAACGCCTCAACCACCAAGACTTCCAAAAATACCTCGAAAAAGGCACACAAGACCTCGCCAAATTCTATGCATACAACCATCAAGACTTCTCTCACCACGACCTCGCCGAATTCGACTTCCGCGAAGAAGGCGTCAAAATCGCCGACGCCCAAATCGTCGGCAAAGTCGACCGCATCCACCTCGACCCCAACACCCAAACCGCCCTCGTCATCGACTACAAAACCGGCAAACCCTTCCGCGACTGGGATCGCGGCTCCGAAAACGAACAACGCAAAGCCTGGGAATACAAAAACCAACTCATCTTCTATAAACTCCTCCTCGAAAACTCCCGCACCTTCGGCGACAAATACCAAGTCCGCCAAGGCAAAATCGAATTCATCGAACCATTCAAAGACCAAAACATCGCTCTCACCCTAGAAATCACCGACCACGACCTCCAACAAACCAAACAATTGATCGAAATCATCTACCGCAAAATCACCACTCTCGATTTCCCCGACACCACCAAATACGGCACCGACTTCGCCGCAACCCAGTTATTTATTAACGACCTCCTCGATGGCCACATCTAAAACCTTGTTTGTCAGCGAAACTTGCATCCACTGCCAACGCCTCGAAACCGCACTCCAAAAGTCCGGCACAAAAATCGAAACCATCGACATCACACAGTCACCCCAAAACCTCGCCGCATACATCGACCAAGCCACCGCCGTCGGTTACCAAAATGGGGGAGTGCCCCTTCTCATCGACGGCCAAACCTACATCGAAGGCACCGACCCCATCCTCCAACACCTCGGCCTCCTCACCGCCACAGAAAACGAATCCACCACCCTCACCAAAGAAGACGCCGCAACCCTCCAACAAATCGCCACACCAAA
>CAZVOZ010000065.1:0-3523 GCA_964629065.1 uncultured Candidatus Peribacteria bacterium | reverse complement strand
GAATTGGGAGAGTTCGCGGAAGGCGTGGGAGGCGGTGGAGTCGGCCCATTCGGAGGTTTTTGGGTAGTCGAGTTTGATGAGGATGGTGAATTTGGGGTCGTCGATCGGGGCGAAGCCGGCGATGGAGGCGATGGTGGTGCCGGCGCCAGAGAGGGCGCGGCCGTTGCGGTATGTTTGGGAGGTTCCGGTTTTGCCGGCGATATAATTTGTGGCGGTTTTGGCGTTGGCGGCGACGCCTTCTTCGATCGCGGTGACGAGCATTTGGGTGACGGTGCGGGCGCTTTCTTCGGAGATGACGCGGCGTAATTCTTTTGGTTCGGTGGTGAGGGTTTTGCCGTCGTCATAGCGAATTTCGTCGATGATGTAGGGTTGCATGAGGATGCCGCCGTTGGCGATGGTGTTGTAGCCGTTGACCATTTGGACCATGTTGACGGTGAGGCCTTGGCCGAAGGCTTTGGTGGCGAGTTCGGATTCGGTCCAGTTTTCGAAGAAGGCGACTTGGCCTTTTTTCTCGGTGTCGAATTCGATGTTGGTTTTTTCGAGGAAGCCGAATTTTTCGAGGTAGTTATAGAAAAGTGCTGGGCCGATTTTTTTAGCAATGAAGGTCATACCAGTATTGAGGGATTCGGCTAGAACTGTGGTCATGTCGATCAAGCCGAGGTAGCGGTTGAGGGAGTTTTTGATTTCGAAGTCGTGTTTTTGGGTGTAGACATTGAAGTCGACGCCGATTGGGCCGATGTCGTTGTAGGTGGTATTGGCAGTGATGTCGCCGTCGTCGATGCCGATTGCCATGGCGATGGTTTTGAAGACGGAGCCGGGTTCGTAGGGCCAGCTGACGATTTTGTTGTGGTAGACTTCGGGGCCTTGGAAGTTTTCGTAGCGGTAATAGTGTTTGAGGCCGTTTTCGTCGGTTTCTTCGAAGACGGGGTATTTTTCGCGGGTGAAGGGGTTCACAAGAAATTCGTAGAGGCCTTTGGTTTTTGTGGCGATGAGGCTGGATTCTTTTTCTTCTTCGGTGAGGGAGATTTCGACTTTTTTAAAGACTTCGCCGAAGGAGTTTGGGTTGAATGAAGGGTAATGGGACATGGCGAGGACGCGGCCGGTTTTTGGTTCCATGACGATGATTTGGCCGCTGTCGGCGCGGTAATTGCGGACGGCGTTGGCGAGGATTTGGTCGCTTTTCATTTGGATGGAGCGGTCGATGGTGAGGACGATGTCGGCGCCATCAACGGCGGCTTTGAGTTCGCTGCCACCGACGGTGATGAGTTTGCCGATGGAGTCGCGTTTGCTTTGGAGTGAGCCTTTTGTGCCTTGTAATAGGTATTCGAAGGTACTTTCGATGCCGTATTGGCCGCTGCCGGTATTGTCGGTGTAGCCAACGATATTGGCGGCGAGTTCTTGTTCGGGGTAGTAACGGAAATATTCTTCTTGCATGGAGAGGCCGGCGAAGAGGCGGTCTTCTTCTTTAAGTTTTTTATCTTCTTTGATGAGGGCGGTGATTTGGTCCGAGATATCGGGATGGAGTTTGCGTTTGATGACGACATAGCGGTTTTCGCCTTTGAGGATTTGGGTGAGGCGTTTGGCGGGGATGTCGATGAGGGGAGCGAGGATTTCGGCGGTGACATTGCGGCTGGAGATTTGTGAAGGGTAGGCGTAGAGGTTTTGTTTGACGATTTCGAGGCCGGAGAGGTTTTTGGCGCTGATTTCTTTGATTGTGGCGGCGTCGAGGTTTTCGGCGAGGAGGATTTGGCTGCGGATTTTGTTTTTGAGTTTTTCTTCGAGGTCTTTTTCGAAGTTTTGTTGGAGTTCTTCGTCGGAAAGTGGGCGGAGGAGGGTAGCGAGTTCTTCGGGAGTGGCTTCGGCGACGATGGTTTTGCGGAGTTCATCGAGGCGTTCTTCGTCTTTGAGGCGGGCTTCTTCGAGGTCGAAAACGAGGGGGCTAATGTTTTCGACGATGTAGAATGGGTCTTTGATTAGGGCTGGATCGGCGAAGAGGAGGTTTAGAGTAGTGTTGGTGGCGAGGGGAAATTCTTCGGCGGAATGGTGGTCTTTGATGATGATTTCGCCGCGTTGGGCGGAGATTTCTAGTTCGCCGCGTTGGGCGGATTGTGCGAGGGCTTCGAAGTAGCTGTGTTTGATGATTTGTAAATGGAAGAGGCGGCCGACGATTACTATCATGCCAAAAGTAATGGCGATGAGGAAAAAGAGCGTTTTGTCGATGTTGATTTTAGGTCGAGTTGTTCTCATTGGACTTTTAGTTTAGATTAAAATCCAAGATTTAAAAATTAAAAATGTTTGAAAAAAAGACTTTTGATAGTGGGTTGCGTTTGTTGACAAAAAAGTTGCCGGGGACGGCTTCGGTGACGGTTTTGGTGCTTGTGGGTGCGGGGAGTCGTTATGAGCATCAGGAAAATCGCGGGATTTCGCATTTTTTGGAGCATATGTTTTTTAAGGGCGCGGAGAAGTTTAAAAATACGAAGGAGGTTTCGGAGGCGATTGATTCGATTGGTGGCGAGTTTAACGCGTTTACGGGCAAGGAGTATGCCGGTTATTATGTGAAAGTGGCGAGTGAAAATATTGAGGTGGCTTGTGATGTTTTGAGCGATATGTTGATTCATGCGAAGTTTGATCCGGCGGAGATTGATAAGGAGCGCGGGGTGATTTTGGAGGAGTATAATATGTATCAAGATACGCCGATGTATCAGATTGGGTGGAATTTTGAGCAGTTGCTTTTTGGTGAGCAGCCTTTGGGTTGGGATCAAATTGGGACGAAGGAGTTGATTAATTCGGTGACGCAAGCGGATTTTGAGCAATATAGTCGCGAGCTTTATACGCCGGATAATACGGTGATTGCGATTGCGGGGAATGTGGAGCATGCAGAGGCGGTGGGTTTGTGTGAGAAGTATTTTAAGATGAAGGCGGGGAAGAAGGCTTATGAATATGCGCCTTTGGATGCGATGATGACGGGTGGTGATATTTATTTGAAGGAGAAAAAGACGGAACAAGCGCATATTGCGATTGGTTTTCCGGGGTATCGTGAAGGGCATCCGGATCATTGGACGAAGAGGTTGTTGTCGGTGATTTTGGGGGGAAATATGAGTTCAAGGATGTTTTTGGGCGTGCGTGAGGCGAAGGGTTTGTCTTATTATATTCACACTTCGACGGACAATTATTCCGATGGGGGAGCGATTGTGACGAATGCGGGTGTGGATTTGAAGAGGATTGATGAGGCGATTTTGGCGGTGATTAATGAGTATTATTTGGTGCGTGATGAAGGGGTTTCGGAAGCGGAGTTGGCGAAGGCGAAGGCTTATTTGAAGGGGAAGACGGTTTTGAATTTGGAGGATAGTGAGGAATATGCCCATTTATTGGCGAAATATGAGTTGTTGCGCGGTGGGGCGAAGGAGCTTTCGGAAGTTTTTGAGTTGATGGATAAGGTGACGGTGGCGGATGTTCAGCGTGTGGCTGGCGATTTGTTTGTTGGTGAGAAGATGAAGATTGCGGTGATTGGGCCGTATGATGA
>CAZVOZ010000064.1:0-3885 GCA_964629065.1 uncultured Candidatus Peribacteria bacterium | reverse complement strand
TTAACTTTTAACTTTTAACTTTTAACTTTTAACTTTTAACTTTTAACTTTTAACTATATACTCCTCCAGACCAATTACCGTAATTCATGAATACTGAAATCAAACCCAAACCGTGGGGACGAGAAATCTGGTTCGCCCACACGCCGCAATTCGCCGGCAAGATTTTAGAGATCAAAAAAGGTCACCGCTACAGCCTGCAATATCACAATCGCAAGATTGAAACGCAGTACATTTATAGCGGACGCGTCAAATTAACCTACGGCCAAACAACCGAAACTCTCAGCGAGCGTATTCTCGAAGCGGGAGAAAAATTCGATGTACAGCCTCCTACCATTCATCGCCTTGAAGCACTAGAAGACAGTGTTATTTTTGAGGTTTCTACTCCTGATCTGGACGATGTTGTCAAACTCGACGACGACTACGGTCGAAGCGGCGACGGCAACAACGAAACCCTCGATCACCAATTACATCAAACTAATTTTTAATTGTATGAAAAAATATTTATCAATCAAACTACTTCTCGTTCTTCTTGTCAGTGGCGTTCTCGCTGTATATGACGCGCCAAAAAGCGTTCAAGACAAAATCCCGTTTCTACCAGAATCATTTAAAGAACAAGTAAACCTCGGCCTCGACCTCCAAGGCGGCGCCCAACTCGACTACAAAATCGTCCTTCCAGAAATCGGCGAAACCGAACAAGACCAATTAATTGAAGGCGTCTTCGCCGTCATCGAAAAACGCGTTAACAGCCTCGGCGTAGCTGAACCAAACATTTATCGCTCCGACATCGGTGACGAAAAACACATTGTCGTCGAATTAGCCGACAACGCCGTTATCACACCTGAGGACATCACCCTTTACCTCGCCTCAACAAAAACTCCCGCCGAACTAACCGAAGATGAAAAGAAAACAATCAGCCTCGAAAAAGCCAAAGCCACCGTCGGCAAAACCATTCAACTAGAATTCAAAGAACAAAAAGCCGAAATCGACCCGACTGAAAAAGACAAAGTAAAAACCCAAGCCGAAGCAACACTCAACCGTATTAAAGAAGGCGAAGATTTCGCCATCGTCGGCCAAGAACTTGTCCAATCAAACCCCGGCAAAGTCAACTTCACCGCATCACCATTCACATTTGAAAGCGCTCTCCCTGCCCAAATAAAAGACATCGTTGCCAAACTCGAACCTGGAAAATACCATAACAACACGATCGAACTCTCTGGAAACTTTGCGATCACCGCCGAAGGCAACGCCGTCGAACAAGGCACTTACACCCTCGTTCGCCTACTCGAAAAGAAAGAAGAACTCAAAAATGAACGCGAAGTCCTTGCTAGCCACATCCTTATTACATGGTCCGGCCTCGATTCCACACCAGTCGGCGTCACTCGCACCGAAGCAGAAGCCAAAACTCGCACCGAAGAAGTCCTCAAAAAACTACAAGACGGCGGTGATTTTGCCGCACTCGCCAAAGAATACTCCGAAGACGCTTCAAACAAAGACACCGGCGGCAAACTAGCCACACCAGTCAGCGGCGATGGCTCCTATGTTTACGATTTCGAAACCGCCGCCCTCGGACTAAAAAAAGCCGGCGACCTCACCAAAGCAGTAAAAACAGAATTCGGCTACCACATTATTAAAGCCGAAGAAATCAAAACCGATGTCAAAGAAACTCAATATAAATACGAAACTATCGACTTCTCCACAGCACCAGACCCTTGGCAGTCTACCGAACTAAACGGCAAACACTTCGTGCGCGCACTTGTCCAAACCGACCAATTACTCCAACCATTTGTTGAAATCCAATTCGACCAAGAAGGTGCTGCAATGTTCGAAGCCCTCACCGCAAAAAATGTCGGCAAACCAATCGCCATCTTCGTTGGCGGCCAATTGATTTCCGCCCCAATGGTCAATGAAGCAATCGCTGGAGGCACGGCAATCATCCAAGGCAACTTCACGACTGAAGAAGCCACCATCCTCGCTCGCGACCTCAACACCGGCGCAATCCCAGCCCCAATCATCCTCACCGGCGAACGCACCATCGGCGCAACCGTTGGCCAAGAAGCACTTAGCGACAGCTTAAAAGCCGGCGCAATCGGCTTCGCCATCGTCGTCCTCTTCATGATCCTCTATTACAGAGTTCCAGGCCTTCTCGCCGGCATCGCTTTAGCAATTTACGGCATCATCCTTGTATTCCTTATCAAATCCGAACTCTCCACTGCCATCGCCCTCCTACTAACTCTCGGCATTTTCGGCACAATCGTTTATCGCATCTACCACAACGAAGACTCCGGCTGGGACAAATTCATCTCTTTCCTTCTCGCTGGCGCCGGCTTCTTCTTCTTCAATAACCTCCTCACCACAGGCGTCACCCTCACTCTCGCTGGGTTCGCCGGAGTAATCCTCTCAATCGGTATGGCCGTCGACGCGAACATCTTGATCTTCGAACGCATCAAAGACGAATTGAAAAATGGTAAAACATTAGACAAAGCCGTCGACAATGGCTTCAAACGAGCTTGGTCCGCCATCCGCGATTCCAACTTCTCAACACTCTTCACTTGTATCATCCTTTTCTACTTCGGTTCGACCACAATCCAAGGCTTCGCCTTCAACCTCGCCGCCGGTGTCCTCGTCTCCATGTTCACCGCAATCATGATCACTCGCAGCTTCGTTGAATGGGTCATCAAAAAAGACTTCGCGCGCAAAATCAACCTCTTTGGCCAAAAAAGCCGCGAACACCGCAAAATCAACTTCATCAAAAACACCCGCACCTACCTCAGTATTTCTGGCGCACTCGTTGCATTCTCTCTCGTCTTCATCGTTGGCTTCGGATTAAAACTCGGCCTCGATTTCACTGGCGGTAGCTTGATGGAATTACAATTCAAAGAAACCACCACTAAAGAACAAGTTCAAAACGCCCTCAGCGAAAGTGCCGCCACCATCAACGATAGCCTTCCTCCAAAAGCCGAAAACACCAGCGGTGAACTCACCGTCAGCAGCAACGAACCAACCACAATCGACCTCACCAACGCCACAATCGTTGCCTCTGGCGAAAACGGCTACCTTATCAAAACGAAATACCTCAGCTCCGCCAACCACGACAAACTTCTCGCGAGCCTCAACGAAAAACTACCAGAATTCACCGAAACAAACTTCACGACAATCGGCCCCACAATCGGCGCCAGCCAACTCGGAAAAGCCCTTTGGGCCGTCGGCATCGCTTTGATCATGATCATTCTTTATGTCAGCTTCGCCTTCCGCAAAGTGCCAAAACATGTTAACCCATGGCGTTTCGGTGCCGTCGCCATCGTCGCACTTCTCCATGATGTCTTGATTACCGCCGGAGTCTTCGCCGTCCTCGGCCTTGCCCTTGGCGTAGAAATTGATGCTTTGTTTATCACCGCGATCCTCACCGTTCTCGGTTACTCCGTCAATGACACCATCGTTGTTCTCGACCGTATCCGCGAAAACCTCGGCAGCGACAAAACCGCCGACATCGCCGAAGTCGCCGACCGCTCCCTCAACGAAACCCTCGCGCGCTCGATCAACACATCTCTCTCTACATTACTCACATTGATCGCCATCCTCCTCTTCGGCAGCGGCTCAATCTTCTACTTCGTCCTCGCCCTCACCATCGGTATCGGCGTCGGAACCTACTCCTCAATCTTCCTCGCCTCACCACTACTTGTCGCTTGGAGCAAGAAAAGATAAGAAGATAAAGAAATAAAAAGATAAAGAGATAAGGGCTAAGGAAACTTAGCTCTTATTTTTAATTTTTAATTTTTAATTTTTTCTGTAGAATAACCACACAAACAAGCACCCCTAGCTCAATTGGATAGAGTGTCGGTCTTCGGAACCGAAGGTTACAGGTTCGAGCCCTGTGGGGTGCACCAC
>CAZVOZ010000063.1:0-3927 GCA_964629065.1 uncultured Candidatus Peribacteria bacterium | reverse complement strand
GGCATCTTCCAAGGCTCCGGCAACACCAAAATCTCTATGATCTTCTCCATCGTTTCCCTCTGGGTTTTCGAATTCCCCCTTTCATACATCTTGTCAAAACACACTGACCTCGGTGAAATCGGCCTTTGGATGGCCTTCCCAATCGCTAGCGCCATTTCCTCCGCCATCTCTTTCACTTACTTCCGCATGGGCAGTTGGAAAAAGACCCGCTTAATCAGTCACGACGAAAAACTCCAACAAGCCGTCGCCAAAGAAACCGCGATCGAAGAAGGGCCCGCGGTTTAAAATTTGACATCATATTTCAACAAGCATAGCATTGATCTGTAAAACCCCTTTACCAATGTCGCTATGTTGATTTATCTCTTGTTGGAATCATTGGCTTTCCTTCTAGGATTTTTAGCCTTTGTTTACATTCTCCAGCAGGCGATCAGATATTTTCATTTGCGGAAATTTTTTGCCAAAAAAACCGTCTTCATCCCCACAATTCTTTTAATCGCCGCGCTTCTCCTCGGACTTCTGTCTAATCGCACGCACCTTCCTAGCTTCGCCATGCCAGCTTGGATGCATTCCCATTCCCCAGGTGGAATTCCTGCCTCCATCCCTTTCACAAAAATAATAGAATTCTTTACCACTCAAGACGACTTCGAACGCGTCGCCGACATCGGTGCAAACCCTTCATTAGTACCACCGCAAGCCCAACTCCCCGACGCCGACGGAATCGTCCGCATCAGCCTCACAGCCCAAGAAGTCCTCGCCGAAATCGCCCCAGGCATCTACTTCAATTATTGGACCTATGACAAACAAGTCCCTGGCCCAATGCTTCGCGTCCGAGAAGGCGACACAATCGAATTAAGCCTCACAAACCACAAAACAAGCCTTCACGATCACAATATTGACCTACATTCCACCACCGGCCCAGGCGGCGGTGCAACCCTTACTCATGTTGCACCAGGAACTACAAAAACCTTCCAATGGAAAGCCCTCAACCCTGGACTCTACATCTACCATTGCGCCATGCCCAATGTCAGCACCCACAACTCCCATGGCCAATACGGAATGATCCTCGTCGAACCCCAAAACCCCCTCGCAAAAGTCGACAAAGAATTCTATATCGTCCAAGGCGAACTCTATACTATAGGCCAACTTGGTAAAAAAGGCCTCGTCCCCTTTGATTCCGAAGCACTTCTCGATGGCAATCCAAACTATGTAACCCTTAATGGCAAAATCGAATCCACCCCACGACTCCAAGCCAAAGTCGGCGACAAAATCCGCATCTATGTCGGTAATGGGGGAGTGAACCTCATCTCTTCCTTCCATGTCATCGGCGAAATCTTTGACACCGTCTATCCCGAAGGCGCCATCGGCGAAAACTCCGCCAAACTCCAAAATGTCCAAACCACCGCCGTCCTCCCCGGTGGCTCATCAATCGTCGAATTCACCGTCGAAGTCCCCGGTAAATACCTCCTCGTCGACCACGCCCTCGCCAGAATGAACAAAGGAGCCTGGGCAACCCTCGAAGTCACCGGCCCCGAAAATCCGGAAGTATTCAAAAAACTCTAAAAAACCCTTCACTCCCTTTTACCGTTCCTCTACAAACAGCCTGAAAATCTTCATCAAGCCGCGGACAAAGCTTCGCGGCTTTTTCCGTCGAACCCGAATGAATCACGAAATACCCCACCAATCCGCCATAACAATCCTTTTGATATTTCGCCGGCACCCCAAGACAAATCCCCTCCACAAACTCCACATCATCAATATTTTGCTTCATCGTCGCACTGCCCACACCGCGCACACAACGCCCAATATATTCCTCCTCCGCCGTCAAACAAAGATCCATCGCCGCCTCATACTCCCGCGGATACAAACTCAAAAAATATCGCGGCGCATAAAAATAACAAGCACTCTTATGCAAATCACTCTGCTCGCCACATGGAAATAGGGGATTATTCGGATCTAAAACCGCATCCTCCTGCCCACCCGTATCCGACGCAAAATTCTGCATAAACACACCTTCCGAACAAGCCACTTGCTCCCCAACATCTTCAAACAAATCACAACCGGCCGTCGCTTTCTCAATATCATATTCATAAAAAAGCAAAAGCCCATGACCAATTCCGTGGAAACAAGCCCCATAATCCTCCGGACAAGCCGAGACCATCGCCGCCAAAGGATCCTCCGCCCCCTCAATATATTCCTCCGTCACGCCATGCATATAACCCGAACCACAAATATCATTCTCAAAACCCATCAAAGCATCTTCGAAACCATACTTTCTAAAAGCCGCATGCCCAATATCATGCGTAATTCCATGACAAGTGTTTTCCAGTTCTGGGTTTTTCTTTAACTCTTCCGCCAAAACCTCCATCGCCGCCTTCGGATCAAGCTCCTCAACCAACTTCTCATAATCAACCCCACCATCAGCCTTCAGCCAAAACACCAAACCCGCAAGAAGCCCCGCAAATGCGAAGCTTCCAACGAGAATCCTTATCACCAAAGGATCAACTCTCATTATGATCCGATATAAACTTCAAAGCCCATCCGTGCAATCGCAATCGTCAAAAGCGTGATACCTTCCCAACGACTCAACCTCCAACCAGTGCGCATGAAAATTACAATCAAAATCAAAGTCGCCACCAAAAGCACTTGTGAAAACATATAATCTGGCATCCCCCAAATACTCACACCCGAATTCAAAGTCAAAGGCGCAATCACACTACTAATCCCGATAATCCCCAAAGCATTGAAAATATCCGAACCAATCACATTACCGATCGAAATATCAAACTTACGCTTAATTGTTGCGATTACTGAAGTCGCCACTTCAGGCAAACTAGTTCCCGCAGCGACAATCGTTACACCGATCGCCCATTCCGAAATTCCGAACACCGTCGCAATCGCCACCGCCGATTCCACCGTATAATCCGCCGCCTTCACCAAAATATACAAACTGACACAGAAAATTAGGATATTAACCCATTTATGCTTTCTCGTATTTGGTTCCGGCAATTCCGCCGCTTTCTCTACCGCCTCCATATCCTCTACTGGCACATCCTTCTTGATAAACAAATAAGCCATATAAGCAAACAATGTCACCAACATAATCGCCCCTTCCACCATCGTTACCTGACTGTCCGAAACGAAAGCCAACACCATCAAAGTCGAAAGCATCAACACCAAACAATCGCGATAAACCATCTTCTTATTAATCTTTTGTGTCGCAATAATCGCCACCGTCCCGAGAATAAAACCGAGATTAAAAATGTTTGAACCAATCACATTTCCCACCGAAAGCGCACCCTTTCCTTCCAAAGCCGCTGTGATCGAAACCCCAATTTCCGGCGCTGAAGTACCCCAAGCCACAATCGTCAAACCGATCAAAATCTCCGGAATCCCAAAAATCCGCGCAATCTTCACACTCGAACCCACCAAATAATTCGCCGCCACACCTAATACTACCAACGAGACAATTAAAATCAGCCACTCAGTTAACATAATAATTTTTTAAAGTTAATTATATTAAATTTAAGGCAAAAAAAGCGCCTTGTCTACAGATTAGCCTTCCGCCAATTCCTTCAAGACGGACAATGCCTTCGGCCACATATCTTCAAACATCTCAAAATAATCATCCGGCGTATCCAATTCCACAATAACCTTCGTCCCGCCATCCACAGCCTCAAAAGTATAATTTTCAAACGACGGCGACCATTTTTTTACTTCCGCACTATCAAAATCTTCCACACCATCCTTAATCATCCCCAAATGCTCGATCGAAACAAACTCATGCCGGCGATTCTTGGCAATCCGACTGATCATCCCGCCCTCACCGCCACCATTCTCATCCGCCCCCAAAAAACGCATCTCACTTCCTTCATCCCAACTGCCTACAAAATACGAAGTCGGACAAAACGGCTTCGTCCAAACCCTATA
>CAZVOZ010000062.1:0-3984 GCA_964629065.1 uncultured Candidatus Peribacteria bacterium | reverse complement strand
GGCAACTCACTAAATCCCGCCTTCACCCGCCAAATCATCTCCGCCATCTCCCCGCGCGTAATCTCCTGCCCAAACCTCTCAATCGACATCGGAATCGCACCGCGCTCTTCCAACGCATAAACATACAAATCATACCAATTTTTCGAATCCACTTTCGGCAAAATCAACCCATTACTCTTCACAATCAACTTCGCCGCTTCCACAAAAGTCACTGACTGCTCCGGCCGAAAATTCCCATCCGCATAACCAGACACAAACCCTAAAACCTTCGCATAACACACAAAAGGCGCAAACCACTCCTCCGCCACATCACCAAAACACCCTCCACCACTCGCCAAATTGATATGATCGAACATCACCACTTTCAAAAACTCCGCCCGATTAATCTTCTGATCTGGCAAAAAAGAATGATTCGCATACCCTCGCATCACATTCGTCTCCCGCAAATACATAATCCCATCCCAATTCTCATGATCAGACTCAACATCATAATATGGCTGATAAATAGGCGTTGACGCCTTCGCCACCGACAAAGACATCACCAAAACTTGAAACAAGACCGCTGAAACCAGCAAAAATTTAAACTTCATAATCCCTAATTAAATTGCCCTACGCACACTATAACGCACCAACCAAAAAAATCATTACAAAAATCTGCTTCCTAAACTTTTAACTTTTAACTTTTAACTTTTAACTTTATAGTATCCTCTACAAAAACCACCAATTATGCACACTCTACAAATCACCAACCTCCACGCCTCCGTCGACGACAAAGAAATCCTCAAAGGCCTCACCCTCACCGTTAAATCCGGCGAAATCCACGCCATCATGGGCAAAAACGGCTCCGGGAAAAGCACCCTTTGCAAAGTACTCATGGGCCATCCCGCCTACGAAGTCACCGCCGGAACCGCCACTCTCGACGGCAAAGACATTCTCGAACTCGACCCGAACGAACGCGCCAACCTCGGCCTTTTCCTCGGATTTCAACATCCCCTCGAAATCCCCGGCGTCACTCTCGGCAACTTCCTCCGCATCGCCAAAAACGCCAACCGCAAAGCCAACGACGAAGAACAAATTTCCCCACGCGAATTCCTCAACGAAATCAAAGAAAAAGCCGACCAACTAAAAGTCGACCAATCCTTCATCAACCGCTCCGTCAACGAAGGCTTCTCCGGCGGCGAACGCAAACGCGCCGAAATCGTCCAAATGGCCGTCCTTGAACCAAAAATCGCCCTCCTAGACGAAATCGATTCCGGCCTCGACATCGACGCCCTCAAAATCGTCGCCGAAGGCATAAACAAAACCCACCAAACCCACAAAACCGGCGTCCTCCTCATCACCCATTACCAACGCATCCTCAACTACATCACTCCCGACTTCGTCCATGTGATGAACGACGGCCAAATCATCAAATCCGGCGGCAGCGAACTCGCGCACAAACTCGAAGCCGAAGGTTACGAACAATTCATCAACTAAAATGTCCAACGTCCCCCAAACAACACACGATCTGATCGACGAAACCGTCGGCGAATACAAATACGGCTTCACCACCGACTCCAAAGCCGTATACAAAAGCCCCAAAGGCCTCTCCGAAGAAGTCGTGCGCGAAATTTCCCGCCAAAAAAACGAACCGGATTGGATGCTCCAAATCCGCTTAAATTCCCTCAAAATCTTCCGCGACAAACCCATGCCCACTTGGGGCGGCGACCTTTCCGGCATCGACTTTGAAAACATCCATTACTACCTCCGACCGCAAGACAAAGAGCAAACTTCTTGGGACGACATCCCACCAGAAATCAAAGACACCTTCGAAAAACTCGGCATCCCCGAAGCCGAACGCAAATTCCTCGCCGGCACCGGCGCCCAATTCGAATCCGAAGTCGTCTACCACTCCCTCCGCGAAGACCTCGCCAAAAAAGGCGTCCTCTTCGAATCCACCGACATCGCCCTCCAAAAATACCCCGAATATTTCAAAGAATACTTCGGCCGCGTCGTCCCCGCCACCGACAACAAATTCGCCGCCCTCAACACCGCCGTTTGGTCCGGCGGATCCTTCATTTATGTCCCACCAGGCGTCCACATCGACATGCCCCTCCAAGCCTACTTCCGCATCAACGCCGAAAACATGGGCCAATTCGAACGCACCCTCATCATCGTCGACGAAGGCGCATCCGTCCATTACATCGAAGGCTGCACCGCCCCAACTTACGGCAGCGAATCCCTCCATTCCGCCGTCGTCGAAATCATCGTCAAAAAAGGCGCCCGCTGCCAATACTCCACCATCCAAAACTGGTCACACAACATCTACAACCTCGTCACCAAACGCGCCTTCGCCTACGAAAACGCCGAAATGTTCTGGCTCGACTGCAACATCGGCTCGCGCTTAACGATGAAATATCCCGCCGTCTTCCTCCTCGGCCCCGGCGCCAAAGGCGAAATCCAATCCCTCGCCTTCTCCGGCAAAAACCAACACCAAGACGCCGGCGCCAAAATCATCCACGCCGCCAAAAACACCACCTCCAAAATCGTCTCCAAATCCATCAGCAAAAACGGCGGCCGCAGCACTTATCGCGGCCTAATAAAAATCAACAAAGGCGCCACTGGCGTCAAATCCCACATCTCTTGCGACGCACTTCTCCTCGACGAAAACTCCCGCAGCGACACCTACCCAACTAATCAAATCGCCGAACAAGATGTCTCCCTCGCCCACGAAGCCACCGTCGCCAAAATCAGCGAAGAACAACTTTTCTATTTAATGACCCGCGGCCTTTCCGAACAAGAAGCCGCCTCCATGATCGTCAACGGCTTCGCCAAACCAATCATCAAACAATTCCCGATGGAATACGCCCTCGAACTCAACCGCCTCATCGACCTCGAAATGACCGGCTCCGTCGGCTAAACAATAATTATGCAAATCCCTGCCAATTTACAAATCCAAGAAAACACCACCCAAACCCTGATCTTTCACGAACTCCAAAGCGCCGAAATCCACGCCAAACGCGACAGCAACACAGTGATCGTCGCCTTCCTCACCGCCGAACCAAGCGCACCCGTCACCCTCAACTTTCACCTCGAAGAATCCGGCGCCAGCATCACCTTCCTCGCCTTCATCATCGGCACCAAAGCCCAAAACTACCAAATCAAAACAATTTCCAAACACACCACCCCAAACACCAACGCCTATTACTACATCCGCAGCGCCCTTTTCGACGAAGCCAAAATCGACTACTTCGGCAACTTAGTAATCGACAAAATCGCCCAACAAACCGACTGCTACCTCGCCCATAATTCTTTAATGCTCAGTCCAAAAGCCCACACCGACACCGAACCCTGCCTCGAAATCGAAGCCAACGATGTCACCGCCGGCCACTCCGCCACCGTCGGCCGCACCGACGAAAGCCTCCTTTTCTACCTCATGTCCCGCGGCCTCGATCGTCGCCAAGCCGAAGAACTCCTTATCCAAGGCTTCATGCAAGCCGACCTCGACAAAATCTCCGACCCGGAAGTCCGCGAAAAACTCGCCCAAGAAATCGAACAACAACTCCAATGTTTGACCTAAAAGCCTTCCAAAACCAGTTCCCAATTCTGCGCGAAAAAATCCACGGCCACCCACTCGCCTATTTAGACAACGCCGCCACCACCCAAAAACCGCAAGTCGTCATCGACGCCATCGTCAATTATTACACCAAACAAAACGCCAACGTCCACCGCGGCGTCCACCAACTCTCCGAACTCGCCACCGACGCCTACGAACAAGCCCGCATCACCGTCGCCCACTTCATCAACGCTAAATACCCCGAAGAAATCATCTTCACCAGTGGCACCACCGAATCAATTAATTTAGTCGCCTCGAACTTTCGATCTTGTAGCTGCCAAGGCGATTTTCAGAGCGATGAGATTCAAGGAAACAAGGAGCGACTGCCGGAGCCGTACCAAAACGTACGGCGACAAAGAAGCGACGCAGTTGACGCAGAAGATCGCGCT
>CAZVOZ010000061.1:0-4014 GCA_964629065.1 uncultured Candidatus Peribacteria bacterium | reverse complement strand
TCACATGACTAAGGGAGATCTCGTAGCTGGTGCTGCACAAGCGGCTGGCGTTACAAAAAAAGCCGCTGGTGAAGTCCTAGACTCAGTTCTAGCGATGATTACAAAGAGCCTCAAAAAAGGCGACAGCGTAACTATCACAGGTTTCGGTACTTTCCGCGTTTCTCACAGAGCAGCTCGCAAAGGTGTTAACCCACGCAAGCCAAGCGAAACAATCAAGATCCCTGCAATGAAGCTTCCAGCTTTCAAAGCCGGCAAATCTCTCAAGGACGCTGTTAGATAGTCTAACGACATTCTTAAAAAGAGTCCGTGTGCCTAAGCCGCAGCGGACTCTTTTTTATTAATACATTGTTGCAAAGCAGACCCCAATGCATTTACAAAACTTTCTACTTCCGGCTGCAAAGCAACCACTGATCTGCCACCTTCAGGCATAATCGGATAAACTTTTGGTGGAGCCTCTTTACCCAAACTTGCCGCTTTCATATGCCCCAAATACGCATCTTTCACGGCTTCTCTACAATCTCTAGAAATTTTAAACAAAACAGCCCCAACCTCATCTAAAGCTTCCAAGGCTCTATCACCACCTTCCTCATTCAATCTAAAATTGCTTGCCAACCTTTCCACGGTAAATTCTCCAATTTGTAAATCACTATTTCCATTAGTCACCCTACACAAATCAGCATAAACTTTTGTTAAAATACCATTCATTGACAAACCATAAGCCATCCCAAAAGGCTTACCAAGGTCATAACCAAGATACAACTCCCCACCACGACCAAGAGTAGTATAATTAGATTCACCGTATTGCCTATGAATAAACCTCATTGTCTAAAATTAACGGAGCTAAAATTTACAAGAATTTAGCCAAAATGTCAACCCCCTAGTTTCCTAGCTTCCTAGTTTTCTACCTCTTCAACCCACCCTCCATCTCAACTTTTAACTTTTCACTCTTAACTTTTAACTTTATACTCCGGCCATATGCAAGACCAACTCCAAAAATTACAACAAGACGCGCTCGAAAAAATCGCCGCGACCCACGACTTAAAAGCGCTTAAAGACCTCGAAATCCACTATCTCGGACGCAAAGGCGCGCTGACCGAAATTCTCAAAACCCTAAAAGACCTCAGCCCCGACGAAAAACGCGCCGTCGGCTCACTCGCCAACCAAGTCAAACAAACCCTCGAACAACACTTCACCGAAAAAAACCAAACCCTCGAACAAGCCCAAATCATCAAAGACCTCGAAACCGAATTCTTCGACACCACCCTTCCAGGCCAAGCCGCACAAATAGGCCACATTCACCCACTTTCCCAAGTCCAAGAAGAAGTCGAAAAAATCTTCACCCAACTCGGCTTCCAAATCGCCGACGGCCCCGAAATCGAATCCGAATACTACAACTTCGAAGGCCTCAACATCCCCGCCGACCATCCCGCCCGCGACATGCAAGACACCTTCTTCATCGCCGACAAAAACGACACCAAACACGGCCGCATGGTCCTCCGCACCCATACTTCACCGGTCCAAGTCCGCTCCATGGAAAAATTCGGCGCGCCCCTTCGCCTCATCGTCCCCGGCCGCGTCTTCCGCTACGAAGCCACCGACGCCAGCCACGACACCACCTTCTACCAAGTCGAAGGCCTCCTCATCGACAAAAACATTTCCCTTAGCCATTTAAAAGGCATCATGGCCGAATTCCTCTCCCGCCTCTTCGGCAAAGAAGTCACCGTGCGCTTCCGCCCAGGCTACTTCCCCTTCGTCGAACCAGGCCTCGAGCTCGATTTCTCCTGCCTCCTCTGCGAAGGCAAAGGCTGCCGCGTCTGCAAACAAAGCGGCTGGGTCGAATTCATGGGCGCCGGCATGGTCCACGAAAATGTCCTCAAAGCCGGCGGCATCGACCCCAAAGAATACCAAGGCTGGGCTTTTGGCTTCGGCCTCACCCGCCTCGTCATGATGCGCTACGGCATCACCGACATTCGCCTCCTCCAAAGCGGCGACCTCCGATTCACCAAACAATTCTAACATGTTCATTTCCCTAAACTGGCTTAAAGACTTCGTCCAAATCCCGGAAAACCTTTCTCCCGAAGAACTTGGTCGCCTCCTCACACTCAAAACCGCCGAAGTCGAAACCGTCAAATCAATGGCGCAATCTCTAGAAAACATCGTCATCGGTCGCATCATCGAACTCAATCCCCATCCCGAAGCCGACCGCCTCACCGTCACAAAAGTCGATGTCGGCACCGAAACCCTCCAAATCGTTTGCGGCGGCAAAAACCTCCGTGAAAATATGCTCGTCGCCGTCACCAAAATCGGCGCCAAAGTCCGTTGGCACGGCGAAGGCGAATTAATTGAAATTAAAAAAACCAAACTCCGCGGCGTCGACAGCGAAGGAATGATCGCCGCTGGTAGCGAAATCGGCATCGACGACCCCGCAGAAAAAACCGCAACCGAAGCCCACATCCTCGACCTTACCCACCTCAACACAACCCCGGGCACTGCCCTTTCCGAAGCCCTAAACCTCAACGACACCATCATCGAAATCGACAACAAATCCCTCACCCACCGACCCGACCTTTGGGGCCACGAAGGCATCGCCCGCGAAATCGCCGTCATCACCGACGGCCAATTCACAGCCTACGAACCACAAATCACTCTCCCTCAAAACGGCCAAAAACTCGCAGTCCAAATCGAAATCCCTGAACTTTGCCCCCGCTACTGCGGCCTCATTATCGAAAACATCACCGTCGAACAATCCCCAGATTGGCTCAAACAAAGACTGAAAGCCGTCGGCCACGGCACTCACAACAACATCGTCGACATCACCAATTATGTCATGGCCGAACTCGGCCAACCAATGCACGCCTTCGACCAAACCAACATCGACGGCGGCATCATCGTTCGCACCGCCAAAAAAGACGAAACAATCACCACCCTCGACGGCACCGAACACAAACTCAGCGAAGAAATGCTCATCATCGCCGACCACAAAAAACCCCTCGCCGTCGCCGGCGTCATGGGGGGCATTCATAGCGGCATCAGCGAAAAAACCACCACCATCGTCCTCGAATCGGCAAACTTCTCACCTTCCTCCGTCCGCCGCACCTCAACAAAACTCGGCCTCCGCACCGACTCCGTCCAACGCTTCGAAAAATCCCTCGACCCAACCCTCACCGACCGCGCCATCAAACGCGCCGCTGAACTCATTCTCGAACTCTGCCCAACAGCAAAAATTAAAGGCCCACTCACCGACGCCGGCAATTTCAGCCCAAAAAACCTCAGCGTCCACCTCGACTTCGACAAAGTCCGCGCCAAAATCGGCATCGAGATCTCCAACGAACAAATCACAGAAATCCTCAAAAAACTCGGCTTCAAAACCAACAACGAAACAATCGAAATCCCATCTTGGAGAGCCACAAAAGACGTCAACATCCAAGACGACCTCATCGAAGAAATCGCCCGCATCTACGGCTACGACAACATTCCACCAACCCTCCCAACACTTCCCGCAAAACTCCCACACGAAAACCGCAGCCGCACCCTCAAACACCAATCCCGCCGCTTCCTCTCCCTCGGCCTCGGCCTCGACGAAGTCTACAACTACTCCTTCTATGGCGAAGACGAAATGCGCGCTTGCTTAATCAAAGACGAAAACCACATCAAACTCCAAAACTTCCTCTCCGCCGACCAAACCCACATGCGCACCTCACTCGTGCCAAACCTCCTCAAAAACGCCCGCGAAAATTCCAAAAACTTCCCCAAAGCCGCCTTCTACGAAATCGGCCGCACCTACCAAGAAATCGGCGACTTCATGCCTCTCGAACAAACCCACATCACCGCCCTCTTCTACCAAAAAGGCAAAACCGAACAACCATTCTACCAAGCCAAAGGCGCGCTCGAAACCCTCCTCCAAAAACTCCAAATCTCCGACTACAAAACCGCCAAAGAAGTCATCGAACCGACCGCCCACCCCCACAAAGCCCTTTCCTACCTCGACCATAAAGGCCAAACCATCGCCCGCGT
>CAZVOZ010000060.1:0-4297 GCA_964629065.1 uncultured Candidatus Peribacteria bacterium | reverse complement strand
ATTTCTTCGTAGGTTTTGCCTTGTTCGGCGAAGGCTTTGGCGCCGCAGCCGCTGAGGCCAACGCCGTGGCCGAGGAATTTGTCGCCGGCGCAGTGAGTGTCGGGGACAGAGATCAAGTATGGCGTGTCGGTCCAGCCCCAGACTTCTTTGGCGCTTTTGGTGGCGACGCCGTCGCTTTGGTTGAAGTAAGGTGCTTTGACGACTTGGCCAGCGAGGCCGACGACTTGGCCTTTGGTTGCGTCGACGCCGGCGGAAACATTTGGTGAGCGTTTTTCGAGGCCATAGCCGAGGTATTTTTGGCTGACTTCGGGGTTGTCATCGAGGTGGTAAGGTTTGCCGGGGAATTTTTCGGCTTTGGTAGTGTAGAATTTGGCGTAAGAACGAGCGGCGACGATGATTGCTTTGATTTTTTCGGGCAGTTCGCTGTTGGAGACTTCGCCGAGGCCTTTGAGGTAGTCTTCTAGATGAAGTTCGTTGATGGCGATGAGGTTGCCGTCTTCGGCTCGGATTTCGAGGGTGCCGCGGTATTGGTTGTCGTTGAGGGTTTTGTCCCAAGATGGTCGGTGTTCGAAGTTTTTGATTTGGAGGATGGCGGAACTTTTTGGGATGACGCGGATCGGGCCGTTTTCGAGGAAGGCGGTGTCGTCGGCAACAATGGCGAATTTTCCGGCTTGATAAGTTACTTTTAATTCGTCGCCGGCGGAGAGGTTTTTGAGGAATTGGTCGTCGTTATAAACGGCGAAGCTGCCGTCAGCGGTGATGATTGGCAAAACATTGAGGCTGGAGAGTTTGATGCGGATTTGGTTGGCCTTGTCTTCGGGAGTTTGGAAAGTGGCGCTTTGGGATTGGTAGTTGAAGGCGATCGGGCGGGAGATTTTGTGGGGACCTTGGAAAAGGTTGAGGAGAAAAATGCCGCTATCGGGAGCGTCGCTAGGGACATCGATGGTGAAAGCGATTTTAGCGATTTCGCCCATGGCGACACTTTTTGGGGACATGCTGAGGTCGAGCGCTTCGAAGCCTGGTTGTTTGAGGAAAACAGCGCGGAGGTTGTCCTGCGTCCAAGTTTTCAGGCCGTTATTTTTGAGATTGACGGAGAGGGTGTAATTATCGCCTTTTTGTAGTTCGTTGGCGGCGGATTTGCTATAAAGGACGGAGTCGTAGTCGCCGCGGTAAACGAGGGTTTTGAAGCCGATTTCTTCGCTGGCGGCAAATTTGATATTTGGGAGGTTGAGAGAAAGTTTTTCGTTGAATTCGCCGGCGGTTTTTGGGGCGATGTATTTGTAGGTAAAGGTAACGATTTCGTTGGGGGCAACGGTATAGTTACCTGGTTGGTTGGCGAAGGTGAGGTTTGACCATGTGACATTGCCGCTGTTGCGGACTTTTACTGTGCCATCGAATGTGGTGCCGGATTTGATTGTTGTTGGAGGATAAGTGGCGTCGAGGATTTCGTAACTGTAGATTGGTGGTTGGACTGAAAGGGCGATGGAAATGTGGTCGGCGGGATCGATTTGGCCGTTGATGGCGGGAGCGAGTTGGAGGTAGACAGTTTTGGCGGTGGTGCCAGCGGTGAGGTTGAAGTCGAAGGTGGCGAGCTGACCGGAGTCGACTTGAGTTTCGTTCATTGTTGCAAGAACAGGGTTGTTGATGAAGTCGACGGAGTTTTTTAGTTTAAGGAAAGTGTTTTTGTCCCAGCTTTTGGTGCCGATGTTTTCGAGAGTGATTTGGAAGGAGCGGCTTTCATTGGGTAATAATTCGATATAGTAAAGTTCGCTGCGATCGTCAAAATCGTACTCAGTAACGAATTTTGGTTTTTCTTTGAAGGCATTGGCGGCGAGTGTACGAACAAAGGGGATTTTTTCATAAAGGTATTCGCCGGGGCAAGTGGTGGCCATGATGTCACGATGGCCGAAGACATTGGCCATTTCTTCGCCGCGGAAATCGGAAGTGCCGTCAGGTGTGAAGCCATGGATTTTGCTTTTTTGATAAATGAATTGGCTGAGGTTTGTGAGGGCTTGTTCGGGAACGGGTTCGCTTTGGTAATTGCCTAAAAGGGCGATGCCGATACTGCCGTGATTGCCGGGACCGGCGTGGGCAGCAATGACGCCTTCGCCGCCAGCGCGACCTTCGTAGATTTTGCCCTCTCGGTCAACGATGTAGTTGTAACCGATGTCGCCCCAACCGCGGCTGGAAGCGTGATAAGTGTAGATGTCACGGATGGCTTGAGTAGGGTTGTCGAGGTCTTTGGTAGTGGCGGTGTGATGGACGACGACTTTTTCGACTGATTCGGGATATTGCAAAGGCCAAACGAAGCGGCCGGTGCTGTCGCCGTCGATGACATGGGAATATTGGAGTTCGTCTTTGTATTTTTCGTAAAAGTTGGGGTCGCGTTCGACGAGGATTTGTTCGGCTTCGGGAGCGAGGTAACGAAGGTTTTCGTTGGCACCCCATTGATTACGAGTGACGATTTGTGATTGGATGTCGGAAGAAGCAGAGGTTTTCGGAGCAGGTTTGGGGTCGGCGGCGACGGTTTTGATAAAGGTGTATTCGATGTCTTTAGCAATTGGGCTTTTACCAGTGGCGGCATAAAGGTCGAAGCGGTATTGGAAAGCTTCGGAAGGGTTGGCGGAAGCGGTGGCGTAGTATTTTTCGGGGTCGAGGAGGTCTTGCTCTTCTTCGAGGTCGAGCCACGGACTCCATTGGTTGTTTTCGCGGAAACGGATGAAGGTTTCGATGCGGGAATCTTCGGCGGTGATTTGGCGCCAAGAAAGGCCAACGGAAGTGAATTTAAAATCGGCCTTTAGGGTGTCTGAGGTGAAACTGTCGAAAGAAGTGTAAGGTGTGATTAATTCATTGGAAGTGAGTGGGCGGGATGTAATGATGTAGGTTTCGTCGGCTTGATGAGTGGAAATTTGGGTTTCGGCGCGAGGGGAAAGCGCAAAAGAAAAAAGAAGAAAGAAGAAAGGAGAAAGTAAAAGTAAAAATTTTTTCATATGTCAGTTATAACGCATTTGGTGGCGTTTTTGAAACCAGCTTCGCTTGACATTGGGGTTTGGTTGGGTCTAAAGTGGCGCAAGTTTATTATTTCAATCAAGGAATTCGGGAGGAACATCTTCTTTTTTATGGAGATCGCTTATAACTTAAAGTATCAAAAGAGCAGTTTTCGTGGACGAATGCTGTTGGAGAAGGAAGGCGAGATTATTATTTACGCTAAGGGCTTTCGGTTGCGTGGAAAAGGTGCGGGTGATAAGGGTGAGGTAGTGAATTTTTCGGAGATTAAGGAGTTTTATTTTCGCAATGAGAAGGTGATTTTTGTGACTTTTTTGAAGGAGAAGTTTGTGTTGTCGGATGTGGGTACGCAGTTTGATCAGTTGATTGGGGATTTATTTAAGGCGCGAAATGAGTTTTTGGCGGATGCTTTGTTTATGAAGAAGGGGAAAATGCGGGCGGAGTTTGAGGCGAGTTTTGAGCGGACGAGTAAGTTTGGGCGGCAGATTAATAAGGGAATGGGCGCGAAAGTGCGCTTGTATGAGGGGAGTTTGGTGATTTTGCCGCATTTGCAGGATGCTTTTTCGGTGGATTTTAATTTTATCGCTTTTCAGGAGTTTGATGATATGGAATATAAGGTGAAGATGGTGATGGATAATGGGACGACGCTATTTTTGACGCAACTGGGGGATTATTTTGAATTGTTTGAGGAGAAGTTTGAGCAGTGTTTGGCGGAGATGTATCAGTTTGTGATTGAGAAGGTTTTGCGCGAGGTGTTTCCGCATTATAGTGCGGCGACTTTGTTGAAGTTGGCTTATCGGATGAAGGGCGGGAAGGCGGTGAGCGTGCATGATATGAAGGATGCGGATAAGGAATTGGCGGGCGCGGTGAGTAGTTTTGTGCTGGAGAATGAGGATTTCCGAGCGAAGATGATTACGCTTTTGGCGCGTTGTGATGAGTATAATTCGTTGTATGGTGTGGCGGCGGATAAAGTGAATAAGGGTGGTTTTGTGCGTTATTTGCTTTTGGCGGTGCCGGAGAAGAATGCGGTGATTTTTAGTTTGGCGCCGCGTTGGGAAGGCGAAGTAGTGGAGGCGTATTTTTATCGCGTTGTGATGGAGAAGGGGTCGGTGGTTGAAAAGTTGGAAGATAAGTTGAAGGAAGTGGATAATGCGCTTTTGAGTTTGGATTTTGTGAAGGATCCGTGTTTTAAAGATAAGCGCGAGCTGAAGCATTCGCCGTATTTGTACGCGATTCGGAAGATGCCGTTTTTGCGGATTTTGCGGAAGTCTTATGTGGGGAAGGTGAATGC
>CAZVOZ010000059.1:0-4312 GCA_964629065.1 uncultured Candidatus Peribacteria bacterium | reverse complement strand
TTTTTGCAATATGTAGCTTTATCAATGAGCCAACATGTTGGCGAAATTTCCAGTCTTCCGTACATGTTAGGAAGACTGGACTATAAAGCCATATTTCAAAAAATAACTCGAAGACTAAACTGCACCGATTCGACGCAATATCTCCCGATCGACAAAATCCCGATCCCGCCCATACTTCAACCGCGATAACTGCTTATACGCCTCCGCCGCGTTTTTGTCGCCTTCCACCGTGTATGGATTCGCTGGCACAATCGAAAACGGCCGACTCGGCTGCGTATCAATCGACAACTTCATCACCGCCTTATACTTATCGACATTCACCAAATCCTGATCGCTAAACACCGGCGCCATCTCCTTCGCCATATGCTCGGCATCCTGCGCCCCGATCTTATAACACATCATTGTCCCGACATTCCCAAACACCGCCCCCTTCAAATTCGCCCCCTTCTTCCCCGGCGACCCTTGCTCCAACTGATCCAAATACTGATGCGCAATATTCAAACTCAAACGATACTTTCTCGCTTCTGACAAAATCGACTCAATACTCTCCGTCACATAGTTTTGGAATTCATCGATATAAAGGAAGAAATCCCTGCGCTCCTCTTTCGACATCTTTTCCCGTCGCAAAGCCGCCGTCTGAATCTTCGATACAATAATCATCCCTAAAAGCTTCGAATTAATTTCACCCACCGAACCTTTCGAAAGATTCATCAACAAAATCTTCCCCTTTTGCATCACATCAGAAAAATCAAACGCCGACTTCGCTTGCCCAATAATATTCCTCATCATCGAATTCGTCGTAAACTGCCCGAACTTCGCCGCAAAATAGGGAATCATCTCCTGCTTTTCGCGTTGCCCCGTATTCGCCATTTGGTGATCCCAAAACGACGCCACCACCGGATTTTTAATATGCTTCCTCTTCGTCGCCGCAAAAGCATCATCCGTAAATAACCGCACCATATCCGTCAAAGCACCACCTTCCGGATCAGACATCAAAGTCAAACACCCATTCCGGAAATAATCCTGAATCCGCGGCCCAAACACCTCCTCATCAAACAACTTGATCATAATATTCATCGCATCCATCGCCACAAGCTCCTTCTCTTCTTCCGTCACCGCCTCCAACAAATTCAACCCCAAAGGCCGCTCCAAATCCGACGGATCAAAATAAATCACATCATCCGCCCGACTCTTCGGCACAAAAGGCAAAATCGACTCAATCAACGATCCATGCGGATCCACCACACAAATCCCATCCCCATTCTCCAAATCCTGCCGAATCATCACCTGCAAAATCGAAGACTTCCCCGTACCCGTTTGCCCAATCACATAAAAATGCCTAAAGCGATCCTCGCGTTTCATCCGAATATCCACCTTATCGCCACGATAATAATTATGTCCCAACAAAATTCCCTCCTTCGGAATATTCGGTGGCGGCGGCGCAATCTTATAATTTTGCCAATTTATCGACGGATAACGATTAAACCGCACATTCGGCAAATGATAAATACTGGCAATTTCCTGACAAGACAAAATCATCTTCGGCGCAAAAAACTTCTGAAAAAAGCCCAAACGAAAACTGCGTAAAATAAAATTATGAATCAACCATTTTTCATTATGCCAACGCGTATAACCGAAATCATTCCCACGCGAAAAAGAATACTGCGCAAACGAACTCACAATATGCCCCAAATTATCCTTTGCCTTCTCCTTCGTCGGCGCTGAACTCACAATCCGAATCACCGTTTCATAACCGACACTAGTATTTTTCTGATCAATCGCCCGCACTTCCTCATCCGTCACTTGCGTATTCCGATCCGGCTGCTCTGGCGCGACTGGATCCATAATCTTCTCCCCACTCCAAATCAAATCAAACAAAAAAGCAAACCAAGATAGGGGATTCCACCACTTCGAACCGCCGCCCGTCTTTTTCCCTGAAGCAATATCCTTTGCATAATCTCGCCCTTCCTGCTGCCAACTACTTTCCACCGGCCGCAACATCACTTGCACCGCCGCCGCACAATTCGGCCCCAACTTCGACAAAGAATTAATAATCTGATTAATTGGATCAACATTCATTTGATCATAAGTCTTGAACGGCGCCCAAGCTTCCTCCGCTGGCAACATATAAGCACAAGCCACCTTACACTTTGGCGCAAAAATATTGTAATCCTCCACCCTCTCCACATAAGCATCCGGATAAAAAGCCGTTAACTGCTTCTCCACCACCGACACAATCCCTCGCGGACAAACAATCAAAAAATTCACCTGCTCATCCAAAACCGCATACTCAAAAGACAAAAAATCCTGCGCCTGATAGTACCGCTCGATCCGACCAGTATATAAGGAATACAACGACTGATAAAACTGCGACATCACACCCCCGGCAATCTCCTTAAAATCGCGTTGCGACGAATATTGCTCACCTTCCACCTCGCGATCCTCCTTCGAATCCTTCTTCGGTACGCGAATATTCAAAAAAACCATATTCAACGACCGCTCCATATTCGCTTGATAACGCATATAAAACACCGCCGCGATTCCAATCACGATCACACCCAAACCTGCAAAAACCAAAATCAACATAATTTACTCCTTTAAATCTACCTTAATACTCAACTCATTTAGCTGCGCATCCGGCATCGGCGTCGGCGCACCCAACATCAAATCCTTCGCCTTTTGATCCTTCGGGAAGGCGATCACTTCGCGAATATTCGGCTCACCGGCAAAAATCATCACCAAACGATCAATTCCCCAAGCAATCCCACCATGCGGCGGCGCGCCATACTCAAACGCCTCCAACATATGCCCAAAACGGCGATTCGCATCTTCATCACTAATCCCCAAAACATCAAATACCCGCTTTTGCATCGCTCGATCATGAATCCGAATCGACCCACCACCAATCTCATTCCCATTCAAGACAATATCATAAGCCTTTGCCAAAGCCTTTTCTGGCGCCGTCTCCATATCCTCAATCACCTTCGGCGAAGTAAACGGATGATGCTTCGCTTGGAAACCCATATCGTCATCATGCTCAAACATCGGGAAATCCGTCACCCAACAAAACGCAAACACCGACGGATCTCGTAGTCCCAACTTCTCCGCAATCGCAATCCGCACTTGACCAAGAGAATTACAAGCAATTTCAAATTCATCAGCCGCAAAGAAAACCGCGTCACCAACCACCGCGCCACTTCGCGCCACAATTTCCGCCATTTCTTCATCCTTGAAAAACTTCGCAATCGGCGATTTCACACCATCTTCCTCCACAAACAAATAAGCCAATCCTTTCGCCTTATAAATCTTCGCCACTTCCGTAAATTGATCAATCTCCCCGCGCGAAAACTTCGCTCCACCCGGCACACGCAAAGCCTTCACCACACCACCACCATCCACCGCTCCTTTAAATACCGAAAACTCACACTTCGCCGCAATATCACTCACATCCACAAACGAAAGATCAAAGCGCAAATCCGGCTTATCACTGCCATACATATTCATCGCTTCATGAAAAGTCAGCCGCGGAAACGGCGTCTCCTTCATCTTTTTATCCGGCGCAAACTTCTTCACCACTTCGATCATCAAAGCCTCATTCAAATCCATCACATCACTCATTTCCACAAACGACATCTCAATATCCAATTGCGTAAACTCCGGCTGTCGATCGCCGCGCTGATCCTCATCACGAAAACATCGCGCAATCTGAAAATAACGATCCAACCCCGCCACCATCAAAAGCTGCTTCAATTGTTGCGGCGATTGTGGCAAAACATAAAACGAACCCGGATAAATCCGCGACGGCACAAGATATTCCCGACTTCCTTCCGGCGTCCCTTTTACCAAAATCGGTGTCTCAATTTCCAAGAAATTCTGCCCCTCCATAAAATCCCGAATAAACTTCACCATCCGCGCCCGCAAAATAATATTGTTTTTCATCCTTTCGCGCCGCAAATCCAAATAACGATATTTCAACCGCACTTCCTCCGCCACTTCTTTGTCCTGATCGATCTCAAATGGGGGAGTCTTCGCCTCATTCAAAACTTTAATCTCATGCGCCACCACCTCAATCTCGCCCGAACCCATGCCAGAATTCACCTGCCCACTCGGCCGCAAAGCCACTTTCCCATGCACTTGCACCACAAATTCACTGCGCAAATCACTCAACGCCGCATGCGCCCCAGAAAAATTCTCCGGATCACTCACCACCTGCGTCAAACCATAACGATCCCGCAAATCAATAAAAATCACCCCACCATGATCCCGCCGCCGATGCACCCAACCACAAAGCACCACCTCTTTCCCCTCATCC
>CAZVOZ010000058.1:2532-4477 GCA_964629065.1 uncultured Candidatus Peribacteria bacterium | reverse complement strand
TGGAATTCGCTGAGGTTTTGGCCTTCTTCTAATTGTTGTTCAAGGAATTGAATATATTCTTCGACGGTTTTGTAGTCGACTTCGGATTCCTTTTCGCAGTAGGCGAGGAGGAAAGTGGCTTCGTTGGTTTCGTTGTTAAAGAGGAAAGTGCCGCGGCGAGCGAGGTAGGTTTCTTGTTTATTGTCTTCTTCGACAATGATGTGGGTGAAGTTGACGCTGGCGGTGAGGTCAGCGTGGTCTTCGTGGATGCCAAGTTCGCCTTCTTCGGAAGCGAATTGGAGAGCCTCGGCGTCGCCGTTGAATAGGGTTTCGTAAGGTGTTCTAATAGTGAGTTTAAACATGATTATTTTGTGGTTTGGTGGCGTTCGACTACTTCTTCGATTGAGGCAGCCATGTAGAAGTGTTGTTCGTCGATGTCGTCGTGTTTGCCTTCGAGGATTTCTTTGAATGAGCGAACGGTGTCGTCTACTTTTACATATTGGCCTGGTGTGCCGGTGAATTGTTCGGCAACGAAGAAGTTTTGAGAAAGGAATTTTTGGATGCGGCGTGCGCGGTTTACAACGAGTTTGTCTTCTTCGGAAAGTTCGTCCATACCGAGGATGGCGATGACGTCTTGAAGTTCTTTGTAGCGTTGAAGGATTTGGCGAACTTGGGTTGCGACCCAATAGTGTTCTTCGCCAACGATGTCTTGTTTGAGGGCGTTAGAGTTTGAATCAAGAGGATCAACTGCTGGGAAAAGACCCATTGATGCTAATTTACGAGAAAGTACGATTGTCGCATCAAGATGGCCGAAAGTAGTTGCTGGAGCCGGATCGGTAAGATCGTCGGCTGGAACATAAACCGCTTGAACGGAAGTGATTGAACCAGTTTTTGTTGAAGTGATGCGTTCTTGAAGCGTGGCCATGTCAGTTGCAAGTGTTGGTTGGTAACCTACGGCTGATGGCATGCGCCCGAGAAGGGCTGATACTTCGGAACCGGCTTGGGTGAAGCGGAAGATGTTGTCGATGAACATCAAGATGTCGCGGCCTTCGTCGCGGAATTTTTCAGCGATGGCAAGACCAGTCAAAGCAACACGCATACGCGCTCCTGGTGGTTCGTTCATTTGTCCGAAGACCATGGCGAGTTTGTCGATTACGCCACTGTCTTTCATTTCGTGGATCAAGTCGTTACCTTCACGAGTACGTTCACCAACGCCGGCGAAAACAGAGTAACCACCGTGGCCCATGGCGACATTGTGGATCAACTCTTGCATGATGACGGTTTTACCTACACCGGCACCGCCGAAGAGGGCAACTTTACCACCTTTGATGAAGGGGCAAAGGAGATCGACGACTTTGATTCCGGTTTCGAAGATTTCGACGGAAGGGTTTTGTTCGATGAATGATGGGGGAGCGGCGTGGATGGATCTTCTTTCCGCGTCGGCTGGGATTGGGGCGCCGTCATCGATGGCGTCTCCGGTGACATTGAAAACGCGGCCGAGAGTGATTTGGCCGACTGGTGTTTGGATTGATTTTTCAGTGTCGGTTACTTCTTGGTCGATGGAAAGGCCGTCGGTAGTGCTCATGGCGATTGCGCGCACGACATTGTTACCGATGTGGGATTGAACTTCGAGTGTTACTGGGCCGTTTGGGCCTTCGACGATGAGGGCGGAGTATTGTTCCGGAATGTGATTTGGGAAGTAGGCGTCGACGACTACACCGATGATGCGGACAATTTTTCCTAATGTGTGAGTAGCTGCTTTCATATGATTAGTTTATGGTTTGTAAATTTATTCGAGAGCCATGCTGGCTCCGATCAGCTCAGCGATTTCTTGGGTGATTGCCGATTGGCGGGCTTTGTTGTAAACACGGTTCAAGTCAGTGGTGATGCGGTCGGCGGCGTCGGTGGCGTTTTGCATTGCGATCATACGGCTGGAGTATTCGGCGGCTTTGAGTTCGAGGAAGGA
>CAZVOZ010000058.1:0-2432 GCA_964629065.1 uncultured Candidatus Peribacteria bacterium | reverse complement strand
AATTGGCGCATTTTGCTGGCAGCGACGAGTTGCATCGCTTTGGTGATTTTGCGCGTGTTTTTGACGCCAACGATTTTTTTCTTTACTTCAAGTAGTGATCCGGACATTAGGCGAAGAATTTAGCAAATATTTCTTTGATGGAGTCCTCGATTTCGTCGGTAAGTTTTTTGTCTTTGTCGATCATTTTGATCAAGTCTTGGTGAGTTGATTCGACGACGGCAAAGAGGGATTGAACTTTTTCGACAACGGCTTTTTCTTCAGTTGAATCGAGGTAACCTTTGGTTGCGGCGTAAAGTACGACGACTTCTTGCCAAAGTGCGTAAGGGGCGTTTTGCTTTTGTTTAAGCGCTTCGACGACGCGTTTACCGCGGACGAGTTTTGCTTTTGTCGCTTCGTCGAGTTCGGAAGCGAATTGAGAGAAGGCTTCGAGTTCGTAGTATTGAGCGAGGTCGAGTTTGACTGTGCCGGAAACTTTTTTCATGATGCCGGTTTGGGCGGCGCCACCAACACGGGAAACGGAGATCCCGACATTGATCGCTGGGCGAATGCCTTTGTTGAAAAGGTCGGTTTCGAGGAAGATTTGGCCGTCGGTGATGGAGATTACATTTGTTGGGATGTAAGCGGAGACATCGTTGGCTTGAGTTTCGATGATTGGGAGAGCGGTGATTGAACCGGCGCCGTTTTCGTCGTTAAGTTTCGCAGCGCGTTCGAGCAATCGGCTGTGAAGGTAGAAAACATCACCTGGGTAGGCTTCGCGGCCTGGTGGGCGGCGAAGGAGGAGGGACATTTCGCGGTAAGCGACGGCGTGTTTAGAAAGATCATCGTAGATTACGAGGACATGTTTGCCTTTGGCCATGAAGTATTCGGAAATTGCGGCACCGGCATAAGGTGCGAGGTAATGCATCACTGCGGATTCGGCCGCAGCGGCTGAAACGATGACAGTGTAATCGAGCGCGCCGGTTTCGCGGAGTTTGTTGACGACTTGGGCAGTTTTCGATTCGCGTTGAGCGACGGCAACATAAACGCAGATCACATCTTGGCCTTTTTGATTGATGATTGTATCGATGGCGACAGTGGTTTTACCAGTTTGGCGATCACCGATGATCAATTCGCGTTGACCGCGACCGATTGGGACAAGTGCATCGATTGCAACGAGGCCGGTTTGCATTGGTTCGTGAACGGATTTGCGGACCATGACGCTAGGAGCGTTGTTTTCGTGTGGCATCATTTTGTCGTGCTTGATGTCACCTTTGCCGTCGAGTGGTTTGCCGAGTGGATCGACGATGCGGCCAACGATGTCGTCACCAACGGGAATTGCAAGGAATTGGTTGGTGGCTTTGACGAAAAGGCCTTCGCGGATTTCGTTGCTGCGTTGAAGGACGATGGCGTAAACGGCGTCTTGTTCGAGATTCATCACGAGGCCTTGGACATTGATGCCTTCGATCACGACGAGCTCGTTCATTTTGAGGCCAGAGAGGCCTTGGATTTTGATAACGCCATCTTTGTAAGATTGGATGACGCCTTGGTTTTTGGCGTGATCTTTGTCCTCCGTTTTCGATTTTTCGAAGGCGGTTTGAAGGTTGGCTAGAAAGTTTTGCAAGGTGTCTTGAGACATATTATACGGAAGTTAATGATGCGAAACGAAGAACGCGGGAAAGCCAGCTGTGATCAATGTTTTGGCCATTGATGAACAGGCGAATTCCGCCAATCAGTTTGCGGTTGATTTGAAAAGATGGAAAGCTGTTGGGATGTTTTTCGAGGAGTTTTTTGCGAATTTCTCTTTTGAGTTCGTGGTCGGCGGCGCGGGGAGTTTGGACGATGATGTAAGGTACTTCGTGAACTTTGTTGGAGAGGGTGTAGATTTCGTTGGCGATTTGTTGGTAACTGAAGTGGACGAGGATTTCGCGGAGGCTGAGAGCAGCGGATGAATCACCGCTGATTAGTTTTTCGGCGATTTCTTCGCGTTCTTTCACTTTCAAAAGACTGAAGTTTTCCGGTAGAAGGTCGATTTTTAGAGCGATGTCGTTGGTGAGAAATTCGATGACGCTGAGAAGAAATTTGTTTCCGCTTAGGCTTTGATCTTTGACATTTTGGCTAAAGTTCAAAGCTTGGTGGATTTCTTCGAAGAATTTCTTTTCGCTGACAGTCGCTAGGTATTCTTTTAGCGGTTTGGCGAGTTGAAGGTTTTCGAGCGTTTCGGCTCTTTTTTTGTCTTCAAGTTTGAAGAAGTCTGGATGTTTTTGCAGGAAGTGGAAAGTTTTTTCCATCAATCCGGCGACGAATGCGTTAAACATAATTTTTAGTGACTGTATTTTTTCCAACCGCTTTGAATGCTTTCTTCGACGACATTTTCCGGAACTTTGTTTTCGACGATGTCGAGGATGATTTTTGCCATCAAGAGTTTGATGTCTTTTTCGGCATCTTTCAAAAGT
>CAZVOZ010000057.1:1946-4684 GCA_964629065.1 uncultured Candidatus Peribacteria bacterium | reverse complement strand
TGGAATCCGGTGTTTGGTTATATGCAATTTAAGACGGCGAATTTTCCGGAATTTGGAGTGAAGGTTGATGCAAATGGGCGAATGTCTGGTTATGTTTGGACGGAAGCGGGTGTGTGGTTGGATTTGACCGGTGTAGTGGCGCAGGTTTTTAATAGTGATGAGGAGTATCTTTATACTGATGAAGAAGGTGAAATTGATGATGTTGATTTAGTGAATTGGTGTGCTGGAAGGCCGTTTTTGTGTGTTGACGTGAAGCCGTTTGTATCGCAAAATAATGTGATTAAGAGTGGGGAGGATGATGGTGGTGAGTTTGATATTGGGATTGGTGAGGAAGTACGGATTGCGGATGGGGTGGATGGTTATGATGTGAATTTGTATTTGAGAGATGGAAATGGGGGGAATTTGGATCCGGCGGTTTATAATGTGGAGGAGTTTAAAAATTCGATTACTTTTGTGTGGGAGGATAGTGTGAAGAGGTTGCAGCTTGGTAATGATGTGCGAGATTATGATGGATTGGCTAGTCCTTGGAATGAAAGTAGTGGTGCGGTTTTGTTTAAGCCGGTTGGTTTTAAGGATTTGAAGGAAGTGAAAAATGAGCCGGGGCATTTCGTGGGAATTTCGAAGGTGCGTAGCTATGCGCCGACTTCTTCGGCGAATGTTTCTTTTTCGAAAAGTGAACCGCCATATCCGTTTAGGAATGAATTGTTTTTGAATCCGGTTGATGGGATTAATGGGCAGTTGCCACCAAATCGACTGGTTTTGCAGAGAATTGTGTATGGAGATTTGACGGATGTGAATGGTGTAACGGTTTTGCCGGCGGGGACGATTTTCCCGAATGGGCGAGTGGATGGTGTGGAGTTTCATTTTCGGCCGGCTTTAGCGGTGGATACTTTGTATGCGAATAATAGTGAGGATGAGATTTCGGCTTATCGCGGAGTGCCGGTAAATTTCCGGATTGGTGGCGAAGTTTTGGGGAATTTGCCGAAGGCGGCATTGACTTCGGCGATTGGAGATTTAGTTTTGCATTATTCGAAGGAAGAAACGGAGGAGGAGGGTTGTAATGCGGATAATCTGGAGTTTTTGTTTACGGGTGAAGGTGCGGGGCGTTTAGTAGAAGGGGAGAGAAAGGTTACGGGATTGCCTTTCTTGAATACTTTTTTGACAGATTTTGATATCCAAGCTGTGGCGAGTTTGCCGGAGTTGGAAGAGGGTGAGGATGAAGGTGATTTGCCTTGTGATTATGCTGAGGCGCCGAGTTTTTATACTTATATAAATTATGCGGTTGGTAATAAGGTGGTGCAGTATTATTCCAATAAGTTGCCGAAGACGGCGGCGGGTGTTGTGAATCCGTCGATTGTGGTGCATGGGAATATTTATGGGCAAAAGATTGGGAATGTGGCGGCGAATAATTCTGTGCAATTGCAGGGGAGTTTGGATACGAATGTGGTGCGCGATAAGTTGAATGCGAATTTGGAGAAGTATGCGGTGGATGATATGGATGAGCCGGCGAAGCAAGGGCGATGTATAGTGACGGCTTTGAATCGGGCCGAGGCAAAGGGGTATGCGATTGGTGGAACGAATTGTGGGAAGACTTATCGAGCGTTTGTGGTGGGTGAGGAGAATGTGTTGTATGTGAAGGGTCAGGATGTGGTGTTGGATTTGAAGACGGCGGCGACGCAAAATCAGTGGGTAGTTGTGGTGGATGGTGGAAATATTTTCATCAATAATTCTGTGGATAATGATGATGATAGTGAGCGGCGAGTGACTTTGGTGGCTTTGCGCGATAGTGATGATGCGGAATATTTTAAGACTGGGAATGGGTATTTGGCTGGTGGAAAAGCGATGGTGGTTGATGCGACGATGATTTTTGATGGGTCGTTGTTTGCGCATTCGGGAGATTTGGCGCAGTTGTTGAGTGAAAAAGGTGAGCCGGTGTGGGAAAGTGAGGCGGCGCGCAGGCAGATTTTGGGTTATCAAGCGTTGATTCGCGGGTCGATTTATTCGGACAATACGATTGGTGGGGCGGATTTGGATGGTGGGCGAAATCCGAAAGATTATTTGTTGATTGGTGGTGGGGAGATTTTGGAGACGCCAGTTTCGGGTGAGGATCGGATGCGCGCGCAGGCGTATGATTTGAATTATTTGAGGATGTTTACTTTGGAGATTGAGAGATGTGACAATGGTTATCCAAAGGATCAGGTTTGTGGAAGGTGTTTGTCGCCGGAGGATATTGTGGCGATTGTGGCCAATGGTGAGCGGTTGTGTGGCGAGAAGGGGGGTTGTAATCAACGAGGAGATTATGTTTGTAATGGGATTAATGCGGAATTGCAGTATGATGGTGGGCGGCAAGCGAGTGGGGATTTGGTACCGCCGCGCGATCGGACGAAATTGGTGAGTGATGAGGCGTTGAATTCGGAGGAGGATTTTGATCCAGTTTATGTGTTCTTTCGTGCGCCAAATCGAAGTTCATTTATCTTTAAATAAATCATGGAATTTACAACTTTTATTGGGGTGATGGGGGCGTTGCTGGTTTTGGTGGCGTTTGTTTGTAATCAATTGGGGAAGTGGCGGGATGATTATTTGGTTTATGATTTGGTGAATTTTTTGGGGTCGTTGTTGTTGGTGGTGTATGCGAGTTTGCTTTTGAGTTGGCCGTTTTTGATTTTGAATTTGGTATGGATGGGGTTGTCGGTGCGGGATTTGTTTACGGATTTTAAGAGAAATTCGCGAAGGGAGGT
>CAZVOZ010000057.1:0-1846 GCA_964629065.1 uncultured Candidatus Peribacteria bacterium | reverse complement strand
GCGGTGGTGATGATGTTGGAGCTGACTGGTGCGCGGTTGTTGTCGCCGTATTTGGGGTCTTCGACTTTTATTTGGACGAGTTTGATTGGGATTATTTTGGCGAGTTTGAGTTTTGGGTATTATCTTGGTGGGCGGGCGGCGGATCGCAATCCGAGTGTGGTGGTTTTGGCGAATGTGTTGTTTGCGGCGGGGGTTTTGATTGCGTTGATGGCTTATTTGCAAGCGGATATTTTGGCTTTGGTGGCGCGGGGGGTGAGTGATTTGCGGGTGGCTTCGGTGGTGGCTTCGGTGGCGTTGTTTACGCCGGCGAGTGTGATTTTGGGGATGGTTTCGCCGTATGCGATTCGGTTGCAAATGGAGAGTGTGAAGACTTCGGGGGCGACGGTGGGGAGGTTGTATGCGATTTCGACGATGGGGAGTATTGTGGGGACTTTTTTGACGGGGTTTGTGTTGTTTTCTTATGTTGGTTCGTTGGAAATTTTGGTTTTGTTGAGCGTGATTTTGGTTTTGTTGTCTTTGCTTTTGGCGCGTGGGTGGTTGGCGATCGTGAAGTTGGTTTTTTTGGTGATTTTGCTCGGCTCTTTTTTTTTGTTGGAAAGTTTGAAGGTTTTGGCGGCTGAAAAGGGGATTGTCGATATGGATAGTCAGTATAGTCGGATTCGGATTTTTGATGATGGGGTGACGCGGTATTTGGATTTGGAGATGAATCCGAGTTCGGCGATTTATTTGGAGAGTGATGAGTTGGTGTTTGAATATACGAAGGGTTATGAGTTGGTGCGGAGTTTGTATGGGAGTTTGGAGCGGGTTTTGGTGATTGGTGGTGGGACTTTTACTTATCCGCGGCATTTACGGATGGTGTCGCCGCAGACTCAGGTGGATGCGGTGGAGATTGATCCGGCGTTGACGGATTTGGCGGCGAAGTATTTTCGGTTGGATTTGAGTGATGAGAGGTTGCGGATTATTAATGAGGATGGGCGGACTTACCTAAATAATTATGATGGCGAAGGGTATGATTTGATTTTTGGCGATGCGTTTAAGAGTTTTTATACTTTGCCGCAGCAGTTGACGACGGTGGAGGCGGTGAAGGCGCATTATGATGCGCTTGCGGAGGATGGGGCGGTGGTTTTGAATATTGCGGGAAGTGTGTTTGGGGATACGGGGCAGTTTTTTCGCGCGGAGTTAGCGACTTATAAGGAAGTGTTTCCGCAAGTGGAGGTTTTGTTGACGCGGAATAGTGATCCTTATGCTTTGCAAAATGTTTTGTTGGTGGCGTTTAAGACGCCGCGAGTTTTTCCGGCGGATGTGGAGGAGAAATTTTTTCGCGAGGAAATTGTCTTGGATTTACCGATTTTAACTGATAATTTTGCGCCGGTGGAAAAGTATATGATGTCGTTTTTTGATCATTTGAAGTTATGAATTATGCACAGAATAAGAAGGCCTTTCACGACTATGAGGTTTTGGAAAAATTGGAGGCGGGGGTGGTGTTGAATGGAGATGAGGTGAAGTCGATTAAGGGTGGGGATGTGAATTTGCGCGGGTGTTATGTGGAAGTGGTGGGGGAGAATGCTTTTTTGGTGGAGGCGCATGTCGGGCGATATAGTCATTCTTCGGCGAAGGGTGTGCATGAGCCCACGCGGAAGCGGAAGTTGTTGTTGCATAAGAAGGAGGTGAAGAAGTTGGGCGAGGCGTTGGGGCAGCAAGGGGTGACGGCGATTGGTTTGGCTTTGTATGCGAAAAAGGGTTTGATTAAGCTGGAATTGGGGGTTTGTCGGGGGAAGAAGTTGTATGATAAGCGGGAGAGTTTGAAAAAGAAGGGGCAGCAGAGGGATATTGAGAGGGAGATGAA
>CAZVOZ010000056.1:0-4685 GCA_964629065.1 uncultured Candidatus Peribacteria bacterium | reverse complement strand
GATAAGGCTTTGGAAATGGGGATGAGTCCGGCGACGGTGTTTAAGTTTAGTTATGCGAAGGAGGCGGCGGAGTTTTTTAAGAAGCATGTGAAGAGTGGTGATTTGATTTTGGTGAAGGGTTCGCAGAATCGGGTGCGGTTGGAGCAGTTTGTGAAGGAATTGATGTTGGAGCCGGAGAAGGCGGCGGAGGTTTTGGTGAGGCAGGATTGGAAATAACTAGAAAGTTAGAGAACTAGAAAACTAGAGAGGCCAGAATTTAAAATATATGTTTGAAAAAGAGGGGGAAATTTTGCGGCGGGAGTTTGGGAGCGGGCGGGCGGCGCATGCTTATTTATTTTTGGGTGAAGATAGTGGGGTGTTTGAGTTTGCTTTGGGTTTTGCGAAGGAAAATAGTGTGAAGGCGGATTTGGTGGTTTTGGAGGGGAGTGAGTCGATTAAGATTAAGGATGTGCAGGATTTGACGGAGGTGGTTTTTCGGACGACGGCGGGCGGGATGCGGTTTGTAGTGGTTGAAAATGTCGAAAGAATGACTTTGGCGGCGGCGAATGCGTTTTTGAAGACTTTGGAGGAGCCGCCGAGCGGGACGGTGTTTTTGTTGACTTGTAGCGATTTTACGGAGTTGTTGCCGACGATTGTTTCGCGCGTGAGGGTGATGAGGTTTGTTGAAAGAAAAAAGAAAAAAGAAGAAAGAAAAAAGATGGATGATGAAGTTCAGTTTTTGATGGAGGAAGGGACGATTGTGGCGCGGTTTAAGTTTGTGGAGGGGATTGAGGATCGAGAGAAGGCGCGGGAGTTTTTGGATGCTTTGGTGATGTATTTTCGGGCGAAGCTTTTTGTGGAGGGTGAGGAGAGGTTTTTGGCGGCAGAAAAGCTTTCCAAAATAGAAGAGGCTGGTATTCTTTTGGCGGAAAATGTGAATGTGCGGCTTTTATTAGAAAATTTAATGTTGGACATATGAGGATGTTAGAAGTCAATTCGGGATATTTGGGGACGGTGGTGATGGTGCCGTGGAATGATGCGGTGATTGTTTCGGCGGGCGATGAGGTGATTTTTCGCGATGAGACGGGCGCGGAGGAGTATGGGGTGGTTGTGAAAGTTAAAAGTGAAGAGTTAAAAGTTAAAAGTTTAAAAGAGAAGAGTGGATTGGGGATTTTGCGGAAGGCGACGGCGAATGATATTCAAAAGGTGGACTCCCTGATCAAGGCGGCGGTGGATGGGTTGAAGGTTTGTAATGAGTTGGCGGAGGAGGCGAAGGTGGAGATGAATTTTTTTCGTGCGGGGTATTCGTTTGATGGGTTGAGGGCGCATTTTATGTTTACGGCGGAGGATCGGGTGGATTTTCGCGAGTTGTTGCGGTTGATGGCGCGGGCTTTGAAGAAGCAGATTAATTTGAAGCAGATTGGGCCGCGGGATAAGGCGAAGTTGATTGGTGGTTTTGGAAAGTGTGGGCGGCCGCTTTGTTGCAATACTTGGCTTGATGCAATGGATAGTATCAATATGGAAATGGTGCGGGTGCAGGCTTTGGAGAGTAAGGGGAGTTCGAAGTTGTCGGGGGCTTGCGGGAAGTTGCTTTGTTGTTTGAAGTATGAGGTGGAGGCGTATAAGGATTTGCGTCGGGGGTTGCCAAGAATTGGTGAACAAGTGGAGTTAAATACGGGCGCGAGTGGGCGGGTGATTGCAGTGGATATTTTGAATCAGAAAGTGAAGGTGGCTTTGGGAACGGGCGAAAGTGTGGTAATACAAGTGAAGGAGTTAAAAGTTAAAAGTTAAAAGTTATGTGGACTTATTTATTGATTTTATTCAGTTTGGTGGGTTTGGTGGCGGTGTTTGTGCATCGTTTGGTTGTGTTGCGGCGGAAGCCGGTGGTGGTGGAAGAGGTTGTGGAGGAGGAAGAGGAGTTGCCGGAAAAGCGACGAATGAGTGCTGATGAGAAGTTGTCGGTGGAGGAGTTGTGCAAAAAGGGGAAGTCGCATTTGGATTATGGGAAGGATGATGAGGCGATTAAGTGTTTTGTGCAGGCTTTGGCGTTGAATCCGAATCATGAAGAAACGGCGCATGCTTTGGCGGTTTTGTATTTGAAGAAGGAAATGTTTTCGGCTTCGGCGGCTTTGTTTAAGCAGTTAGCGGCGATGACGGATGATCCGGCGCATTATAGTAATTTGGGGTATGTGTTGTTTTTGCAGTCGGATTTTGTGGAGGCTTTGAAGGCTTATCATTATGCTTTGTCGTTGGATGATTCGCGCGCGGGGAGGTTTGCGAGTTTGGCGCAGGTTTATCGCGAAATGGGGCGGAATTATCATGCTTTAATGGCGATGCAAAAAGCGGCGGCTTTAGAAGAGGAGAGTGTGGATTTTAAGTTGGTATTGGCGGATTTGTATGGACGAATTGGGGATTTACCAAAAGGGCTTGCTGTAGTGGAAGAGGTGTTGGCGATGAAAGCGGATTATGAGCCGGCGAAGGAGATGAAGGTGGAGTTTAAGCGCCGGTTCCGACAAGGATCTTAGCGGGGACGGATTTGTAGCGGGTTTCGATGGTTTCTTCTTTGGTGAGTTGGCCTTCGCTGTCGAAGAGCTTGTAATTCCAATCGACGGAGAAGCCGCCGTGGGCTTTTTCTAATTGTTTGGTTTGGCCAGTTGGGAGGTCAGGTGTGTCGATGTATTGGGTCGCGCCGGGGCCGCGTTGGTTGAAGATGTATGGACCGGCGAGTTCGACTTTGCGGCCGTCAGCGGTGCCGTAGAAGTTGACATAGAGTTCGTAGTCGTTGTCGATATAGGTGTGGATGAGAATGGGATGTTCGGTGTCGTTGCGGAATTTGAGGTCTTGTCCGCCGAGATAGATTGTCGCGTCGAGGCCGTGGCCGAGGATTTGGGAGTAGTATGAAACGGCGTAAGAGTGTTCGCGGCGGTCGGTGATGTCGAGGCCGGTGAGGAGGGCGGCGCGGTACATGGTGGTAGAAACTTGGCAAACGCCACCGCCGTATTCGGGGATGGTGCCTTCTTGTTTGATTACTAATTCTTTGCGATAACCGGTGGAGGCATCGACGGGGCCGAGGTTGGTGTTGAAGGAGAATTCTTCGCCCGGTTCGATGATGAGGCCATTGAAGTTTGTGGCGGCGACTTGGATGTTGTGGGTGCGGTTTGTGGGGGAGCCGTAATAAGAGGTGTGGCCTTGGCCGATGCGTTCTTTGATGCCGAGGGCTTGGATTTTTGGGTCGATGTCGAGGGTGGCTGGGGTTTTGTAAACAGGGATTTCGAGCTGAGCGATTTGGTGGTTTACGGCGAGTTCGATGGCGGTTTTGAGGTTTTGGCGTTGGATTTGGAGGCCGTCTTTGCCTTGGCCTTCGATTTTGATTTTAGCGGTGTCGTCATAATAAATTTTGGTACTCGTGGCTGGTTTATCGAGCCATTTGGAGAGGTTTTCGTCGATGTAGGTATTGAGTTTTTGTTCGTCGAGTTCGATGGCGATTTCGCGGCCGTTTTCGTCGGCAATAGTGATGTCTTTGAGGAAGGGGATTTCGACGGTGGTTTTGGCGTTGAAGTGCAGCCAGTCGAGGTGGTCGATAAGTTTGATGTCCCAATCGTCGCTGTATATTGGGTCTTTGAGAGTGATTTTTTGGTTCAGTTTGGTGAGGATTTGGTCTTTTTGGGCTTCGAGGTCGGCGGTGGTGATGGTTGGTTTGACGCTTTTGGTTTCGATAATGATGTTGGTGGTTTGGAGGTTTGCGGCGGCTTGTTTGAGGTCACGGAAGAGTTTTTGTTCGTTGATTTCGATGCCGGCGGCTTCGGGGACGATTTTTATTTCGTCGGATTCAATAACAAAATGGGCGGATTTTGGGGCGAGGGTGGAGAGTTGGAATTTTTGATTGAGGGTGGCGAGGGCGTTTTGGGGTTGGAGGTCTTTGACAGGGATTTTGGCGAGTTGGTTTTGGAAATGAATAGTGTGGTGTTGTTCGAGGTAGGCGGCTTGTTGGGCGGCGATTTGGGCTTTGTTTTGTTCGAGGTGGAATTTGGCAAAGAAAAAAACGCCGAGGGAAAGGGCTGTTAATAAGGTGGTGGTGATTAGAACTTTAGATGTCTTCATGCGGGATCTTTTTCTTGCGGCTGAGCAAAAGGCCAAGGACGCGGAGGATGATTGAGCGTTTTTTTGGCTTTGCTTGAGGTTGGGCTTCGGCTTGTGTTTTTTTGTCACCACCGACGGCACCGCCGACAACAGAACCGATGGCGCCGCCGATTACGGCTCCCATGACGATTTTTTCCCAAAGTTTGCGTTTTTTTGGTTGTTCCATGTGTTTATTTGGCTATTTCGGTATGTTTAGTGCGACGAATGACATTGACTTTGATTTGGCCTGGATAGGTAACTTCTTCTTCGATTTGGTGAGCGATTTCGGTGGCGAGTTTTTGGGCTTTTTGGTCGCCGATGATGTCTGGTTCGACGAGGACGCGGACTTCGCGGCCGGCGGAGATGGCGAAGGAGCGTTTGACGCCTTTGTAACTGATGGCGATGGCTTCGAGTTCTTTAATTCGTTCGATGTATTTTTCGAAGGACTCTTGACGCGCGCCGGGGCGTGAAGCGGAGATGGCGTCGGCGGCTTTGACGAGGAAAGCTTCTGGGGTTTGCTGTGGTTCGGCGTCGTGATGAACCCAAGCGGCGTGGACTTCTTCCCATGAGAAGCCGTGTTTTTCCAT
>CAZVOZ010000055.1:2685-4812 GCA_964629065.1 uncultured Candidatus Peribacteria bacterium | reverse complement strand
TTCCATTTTGCCGGGGAGGGCGATGGCGATGTCGGCGTGGGCGGCTTCGCCGGGGCCGTTGACGATGCAGCCCATGACGGCGATTTTTAGTTTTGCGGCGTGGGGGTGTTTTTTTTGCCAAGTGGGCATGCGTTTGGCGACTTCTTTGCTGACTTCGGCGGCGAGGTCTTGGAAAAAAGTGCTGCCGGTGCGGCCGCAGCCGGGGCAGGAAGTGATTTTTGGTTTGAAGTGGCGGAGGCCGAGGGCTTGGAGGAGTTCTTTGCAGACTTCGACTTCGCGGGTGCGTGGGGTGCTTTTGTCGGGGGTGATGGAGACGCGAATGGTGTCGCCGATGCCTTCGTGGAGCAGAATTGCGAGCGCGGCGGAAGATGAGATGATGCCTTGGAGTCCGCCGCCGGCTTCGGTGAGGCCGAGGTGGAGTGGGTAGCGGCCTTGGGTTTTGCGCGCAAGTAAGCGATAGGCGGCGACCATGTCGGGGAGGTCGGACATTTTGACGCTGAGAGTTATTTTGTGGGCGGGCAGTCCGAGTTTTTCGGCGAGTTTGGCGGAGCGGATGGCGCTTTGGACCATCGCGTTGATGAAAACTTCGGAAGCGGCTTTTGGTTTTTTGATGGCGGCATTTTTGTTCATCAAGTCAGTGAGGAGGTCTTGGTCGAGCGATCCCCCATTGACGCCGATGCGAATGGATTTTTGATTTTCGATGGCGATTTTGATGATTTGGGCAAAGTTGTAATCGTGTTTATCGCCGAAGCCGACATTGCCGGGGTTGATGCGATATTTGTCGAGGGCTTGCGCCATTGCGGGATTTTCGCTGAGGAGAGTGTGGCCGTTGTAGTGAAAATCGCCGATGAGTGGGATGTGCGCGAAGCCTTTTTTGTTGAGAGCGGCGCGAATTTTGGGGATGGCTTTAGCGGCGGAATCGGTGTTGACGGTGACGCGGACGAGTTCGGAGCCGGCTTTGATTAATTCGATGGCTTGAGCGACTGTGGCTTTGATGTCAGCCGTGTCGGTGTTGGTCATCGATTGGATGGTGATGTGTTTCATTTTAAAAGCCAATGGAAATGCCGCAACTGCAGGCGCGTTTGCTTTTGGGGTTGATGACTTCGAGGCCGCTGGAGTGGAGGCCGAATTTGAAGTCGACGATGGAGCCGTCGGAGCGGGTGAAGGTGAAGTCGTCGAGGTAGATTTTGAGGCGATCGGAGAGGTGGAAAGTTTTTTGGTCGAGTTCGGGGTCGTCGAAGAAGTCGAATTGGTATTTAAAGCCGCTGCAGCCGCCGGTTTGGAGGCGAAGGCGAAGGCCCTTTTTGTCGGCGAGTTGGTGGAGGTTTTTGTAGGCGTTTTCGGTGAAGAGCATGCCGGCGAGTTTGTAGTAGGTTTTGTTGCCTTCTTGGATTTTTTCGGCTTGGAGGTCTTTTGGCTGCGGGGTTTTGAGCGCGGTGTCGACTTGGCGTTGTTTGTTTAAATGTGCGAGGATTTTTTTTTGGGCGGCTTGGTCGAGTTTTTCGTCGGCGAAGAGTTGGGCGAGAGTGCGATGGGTATTTGCTTGGCAGCCAGTAGCGGAAAGTCCGGCGTTTTTCAAAATAATCACGCTATCGGGGGCGAGTTCGAAGAGTTCGTCGATAGTGATTTGATCGTCGATAATCATAATAATGGGGCGAGTTCGCCAGCGGCGTCCATTTCGCAAACGATGTCGCAGCCGCCGATTAGTTCGCCGTTGATGTAAAGTTGGGGGTAGGTTGGCCAGTTGGAGAATTCTTTGAGGCCTTGGCGGACTTCTTCGTCGGCGAGTATGTCGAAGGTGGTGTATTTGGCGCCGTGGAAGTTGAGGATTTCGAGGACTTTGGCGGAAAAGCCACAGCGCGGCATGTATTTGTCGCCTTTCATGAAGAGCATTATACGATCCTGATTTACGAGTTCTTTATAATTCATGGGGTGTTTTTAGTTGCATGCGTAGAGCGTGAATATGATCTTTTTTGAGGAATTCGGCAAGGAGGTCGTAGATGATGCGGCTGCGTTCGAGGCGGGATTGGCCGTGGAATTTTTCGGAAGTGACGCGAACGATGAAGTGGCGGCCGTCGCCTTTTTCGTCTTCGAAGGCGATTTGGTCGGCGGGATCTGTGAAGTGGG
>CAZVOZ010000055.1:0-2585 GCA_964629065.1 uncultured Candidatus Peribacteria bacterium | reverse complement strand
TCCAGCGTCAAGTCGGCGACGCGATAATCTGGGCCGCTGCCGTTTTGGTAGAAGCAGTGGATGTGGAGGGCGGGGTTGAAGTTGATTTCGATGATGGAGTATTCGCCGGGTTTGGTGATGTCTTTGATGATCATGTCGACGCCACAAAAACGGGCATTTGCGGAGCGAGCGGCGCGGAGGGCGATGTCTTTGTAGAATTGGTGGACTTGGTCGGTGTAATCGAGGGGGTCGCCGCCGGTGGAGACATTGGAGTTTTCGCGGAGGAAGATTTGTTGGCCTTTTTTGGGAATTGATGTGAGGGTGAGTTTTTGGGCTTTGAGAAAGGTTTTTTCTTCGTTGCTTTTGCGGATGTGGTATTGGGGGCTGATGAATTTGTAAGAATAGGGGTTGGCGTTTTTATGATCGATCAGTTGGGAGATAGTGCTTTTGCCATCGCCGATGACATTGGCGGGGATGCGGTGGCAGACGGCCACGGTTTTGTCGCCGATGACGAGGAGGCGGTATTCTTTGCCGCTGATGAAGTCTTCGACGATGACCGATTCGCCGTGAGAGAAAGCTTCTTTGAGCGCTTTTTCGTATTCTTTCGGTTGGTCGGATTGGACGAGGGAGACGCCGATGCCGAAGTTTGTGCTCGCTGGTTTGACAATGGTGGGCTTTTCGAGTTTGTAGGCGAGAGCGGTGTCGAGGTCGTGAAAGGCGCGGCCGTTGGGTACGGAGATATCGTTTTCGCGGAGGATGACTTTGGAGAGCTCTTTATCGGCCATTAAGAAGTAGGAGATGATGGAGTCTTTTTCAGTCATGGTGGCTTTCATCACGATGCGGCGAATGCGGCCTTTGACGAGGCGAATGACGCTTTCGTGGCGGTCGAGGATTTCGATGTCGATACCGCGTTTTTGGGCTTGGCGGATTAAGGTTTGAGTGGAGGTTTCGAGGTCTTCGTAGTTTTCGAGTTTAACGCTTTCGTAGAACTGGATTTGCTTTTCATCAAGGATAGAATGTTCAACGAGGCCTTCGAGGAGGGGTTTACATTTGGCGGTTTTTTTACAAAAGTCGAGGCGCGGGATGTTTTCTTTAGCCATTTGTAGTCCGAGTTCAACGAAGCTTTTTTTCTTGGTGAGCATGGTTTTGAGCAATCGGGCGGAAGGGAGGAGTTCGGGGTCGGCGATTTTTTCTCTTTGTCGCGCGAGACTGTCGGTGTAATCGGAATTTTTGAAGGTTTGATTGAGAATGTGCGCGAATTCTTCGAGTTCTTGGAGGAGGTTTGTGGCAAGAGTTTGGAAAGGTTTTTCGCCGCGGGAGGTTTGGAGTTTGAGGTCGGGTTGGCGGCCGTGAATGGCGACGGAGTTTTGGTTTTCGCGAATGATTTTCGCTTCAGCTTGCGTGATTTTTGGGCTGGGTTTGAAAAGGCAATAGAGCAGGCAGATGTGAAGGAAGCGGATTTGCTGCTCGGAGATGCCGATGGTGGCGAAGGGATTGATGTCGAGAGTGCGCACTTCGATGTATTGGATGCCGCGTTCTTTGATCGCTTGGATCGCGGTTTCTTTGTGATTTTTAGGTGGGCATTTGGGGCGAATGCGCGAGTAGTGTTCGGCTTCGCTTTGGAGGAGGTTTTCGTTAATGCCGGGGAAGCCTTTGTAGACTTCGCTTTTCGTTTTGACGGCGTGTTCGAGAGCTTCGAGGTATTCGTTTAGGGAGTTGTAGGAAATGTTTAATTGGGATTGGACTTTGCTGTAATAGCCGAGGTTGCTCATACGGATGGAAGTGGCGTATGGGCCGTAATAGGTGTTCCAGCCGTAACGCTTTAAAGCATCTGGTTTGGATTTGAGGTAGGTTTTATCGATGGCAGGAGCGGCGCCGAAGAGATAGGTGTTGATCCAAGCGATACGCAGGAAATTGCGCATTAGATGGAGGTAGGATTCGCTGATGAAGTCTTTTTCGATTTGGTTTTTGGGGGCGGTTTTTTTGTAGAGGAATTGCCAAAATTCTTTAGAGAAAGAGAAATTGTAATGGGTGCCGGAAACGGTTTGCATTTTTTTACCATAGCGCGCGGCAAGGCCTTCGCGGTATTTGGTGCGTTTTTTGGCGCGGTTGGTTTGGCCGTATTGGGCGATTTTGATGTCTTTTTCGTTGGGTAGGCGTGGAGGCATACTAAATGGCCAAATCAGTTCGTCAGGATTATTTTTGTTGATGAAGCAATGAAGGGCGCGGAGGAAATTGCGGGCTTCTTCGTCGGTTTTTGATGGAGGGGTGATGAGTTCAAGTTGGGCTTCGGCGAAATCGGTGGTGAGATTCGGGTGTGTTAATGGTTCGCCAAAAGCTTTGGGGTGAGGTTTTTGGCTAATGTTTCCTTTTTGGTCAACGCGAAGGCATTCGCGTTCGAGGCCGTGAAGGGAGTTTTTGAGCAGTTTGGGGAGTTCCTTATATTTCCAATTCATGTAAAAGTTTTCCTTGTTCGTGGAGACGGTAAATGTCATCGCAGCCGCCGAGGCATTTGTCGTTGACGAAGATTTGAGGGACAGTGCGGAGACCAGATTTTTCAACGAGTTTTTGGAGAGTTTCTTGGTCGTCGGTGAGGTCGATTTCTT
>CAZVOZ010000054.1:1987-4971 GCA_964629065.1 uncultured Candidatus Peribacteria bacterium | reverse complement strand
CGGCCGCTGAGGTTGGTGAAGTCGAAGAGGCCTTGGATTTTTTCGTCGCGGGAGTAGAGGAAGATGTGTTTTTGGGCGATGGCGCGGTAAAGTTTGGTGGCGATTTTGCTGAGGTTTTCTTCTTTTAATAAAGCTTTTTGAAAGGCGGGGACGAAGACTTTGAGGATGTGTTTGGGGTCTTCGCTGCCCCAAAGTTTGCTTTCGATGATGTAGGTGAGGAGGAGGTTGTAGTTGGCGGCGGTGAATTGGCCGAAGTCGCCGACTTGGACGGGGCCGGTGATTTGGAGGAGGTCGTTGAGGAGGCCTTGGTTGATGGCGATGATCGTGTCGACGGGTTGGCCGCCTTCTTTGAGGAAGGTTTCGTAGAGGGCGTTGGCGGAGGTGGGGAAATCGGGTGAATAATTGGCGTCGCGGAAGAACATTGTGTCGAAGAGGCCTTGGAGTTCGGGCGGGGCGGGCGTTTGGTTTTGGTGCGATTTGAGGTCGTAGACATCGTGGACTTCGAGGTTTTGGATTAAAGCGTTATCGATTTGGAAAAGGGCGTAGCTGCCGATGAAGCCGCCGGTGGCGCGGAGTTCGTCGTTGTTTTGGAGGATGAGCATGTAGCGATGGGGGCGTTCGGCGCCGAGCAGTTTGAGGATTTCGGGGAAGTAGGTGTCGACTTGTTCGAGGTTGGTTTGGATGGTTTGGAGGTGGTCTTTGATTAGGAGCATCGGTTGGCGGATTTTTTCGGGGAGGACTTCGGGGTTGATTTGGTTAATTTTGGCGGTGGCGAGGGCGAGGGAGGCGAGGGCTTTTTCGCTATGGTCGAGGCCTTCCTTAATAGCATCTACAGGAGCTGCTTTTGCCGTTCCGTTTTCGTTTTGGCTGACGAAGTAGATGGGGATTTTGTTGAATTCTTCGAGCGCTTGGAGGATGTCGGCGCCGGCGGCGGCGAAGTGGTTGCCGCCTTCGATGAGGTTGTGGACGGCGTAAGTGAGTTCGGCGTCGCGGAGGTAGATGGAGTTATCTTGGCTCAAGAACCAGAGTTTTTTTTCGGCGGCGAGGAAGATGGCGCGGGCTTGGTCGAAGGATTTGATTGCCGTGGCGAAGTCTTGGCCGCTGAGGTTTTTGGCGGCGGTGACGAGAAAGTCGACGCCTTCGTGGGCTTGGATTTCGACTTGTTGTTTGATCACGCGCGTGGAGTAATAGGCGGAAACGGCTGTGAGAAAGCCAATAATTAAGAGGCCGAAAAAGGCGATGCGCAATAAGTCGCCGAAGTATTTGGGCGGGCGATGATGGGGAATGTCTTGATTGTGTGGGCGGGCGGTTTTGCCGCTGAGGTCGCGGGTTTGTTCTTGGGTTTGCGGTTTGCGATAAAAGAAGCGCGACTGTTTGTCGGGCTGCTTTTCAGAAAGAGAAAGGTCGATGCGGTCGGACTCGGCGCTGGGTCGGAGGTCTTTGATTTTACGCTTCTTGTCGCTCATCGCTTAGAGGTCAAAGTAGTTGATGCTCATGATGCCGCCTTCGAAGTAGGCGTTGCCGCCGGCGAAGGATTTGAGGAGGCCGGAGAGCGGTGCGATGTTAGGGATTTTGGCGAAGTTGAGGTAAGTGAGTTCGTCGGCGTCGTTGATGACGGGTTTGATGTTGGTGCGATAGGCGGTGGTGTTGATGAGGCTGTTTTTGTCGTTGTTGATGAGGTCGAGGCTAGCTTGGAGCGAAGGTTTACTGTCGCTGAAAATGGCGATGCCGTCGACGAGGGTGTAATAAATGCCCCAGCCTTGAGAGCCCATTTTCAATTCGTGAATGGTGAGGTTTTTATAAGTGCTTTCTTCTTTGATGATTTTTTCGGGAATGGCGACGATTTCTTTGGCGATGGTGCCGTCGGGCAAGGTGTGTTCGACGATTTGGGGTTCGAAGACTGCGCCCATTGAGGCGAAGCTATTGGCGATTTGGTGCAAGCGTTGGCCATCTTTGTCGGAGAAGGAAACTTCGAGGAGGAATTTGTAGGATTTTTTGCCGTCAATTTCTTCGATCGCAAAGGCGAATTCTTTGCGCAGTAATGGCAAAATGTCTTGGTTGAAATTGATGTCGGGTCCGAAGTATTTGCGGGTGTATTGTTCGATTAGTTTGTCGAAGAGGGCGGTGTTGTTTTGGTTGCCGCCGGTGAGGATTTCGAGGAGGACGCGGAGGCGATTTTCGAGGTTTTCGCCGGCCCAAAGCGCGATGGTGTTTTGGTGTAAGAGTTCGAGGAGGTCGCCGTCGTAGTTTTGGCGGCTTTTGAGGCTGACGGCTTGGTCGATGGTTTCGTCGCCGAGGGCGAGGTAGCTTTGGAGAGCGAAGTTTTCGTCGAGGGCGCGAAGGGTGAGGCCTTCGGAATGGAGGGTGTTGAGGATTGGTTTGATTTCGTTATAAGAAAGCGTTGCGGTGTTCAGGAAAGGGATTTTTTTCAAGAGGTCTTCGCTGACATTTTGGAAGTTGATGTAGGCGAAGGCGCTGTGGTTGAAGGGCAAATGGTCGACGGTTTGGCGATAATGGTCGTTTGTGAAAAGTGATTTTTGCGGTTTTTGGATTTGGGTTTTGAGGGGATTTTCGGGGCCGAAGACCAGGTAATCGTCGACGATGAAGCTTTGGTCGGGGAATTTTTGTTGGAATTGTTCGGCAGTTGCGAGGCTGTTGAATTCAGCGAAGATGTAGGTTTGGAGCGCGTTGTTTGGGTCTTTCAGTAGGGCGAGGCCGGCTTGCCGGCCGAGCCATGGTTGGATGTCGGTTTGGAAATTGTAAGATGTTTTGGTTTCGAGGAGTTTGATTAAATTTTCTTTGGAGTAAGGTTTATCTTTGATTAGATTGACGGCTTTGAGGTGTTGGTCGTGTTTTTCGTTGGTGTTGATTGTGACCAAGCCGACGACGGCATCTTCGGGGAGGAATTTAGCAATATCGATCGGTCGGAAGACTCGTTGCAATAGAGTATAGCTGAAAGCTAGAAGGATGATGACTAAGAGGGC
>CAZVOZ010000054.1:0-1887 GCA_964629065.1 uncultured Candidatus Peribacteria bacterium | reverse complement strand
TTCTTGTTTTTGGTCTTTTGTTCTTTCTCTTTGATGACTTCGCGGATGATCTTTTTGGCGTTGCTTTTTCGACCCATGGAAATTTTTATTTGCTCGAAAATGATATACTAGTTAGGCTAGATTGTGAAATTCTTTTACTTTTTTGCAATGAATGCGAACACTCTTCGAAGGCTTTATATCGACTTTTTTGTAAAGAATCATGGGCACGCGGAGGTGAAGGGTGCGAGTTTGATTCCGGATAACGATCCGACGGTGTTGTTTACGACGGCGGGGATGCATCCTTTGGTGCCTTTTTTGCTTGGTGAAAAGCATCCTTCGGGCACGCGGATTGTGAATGTGCAAAAGTGTATTCGTACGGGCGATATTGAAGAAGTCGGCGATAATACGCATTTGACTTTTTTTGAGATGTTGGGGAATTGGTCGTTGGGCGATTATTTTAAGGAAGGAGCGATTAAAATGAGCTTTGATTTTTTGACGAAGGAATTAGGAATTTCGCTGGATGATTTGGCGTTTACTTGTTTTGAAGGTGATAGTGATGCGCCGAAGGATGAGGAGTCAGCGGCGATTTGGCGCGGGCTTGGGGTTTCAGCGGAGCGAATTGCCTTTTTGCCGAAGGAAGATAATTGGTGGGGGCCGGCGGGTTTGACGGGGCCGTGTGGGCCGGATACGGAGATGTTTTATTGGACGGGCGATGGAAGTGCGCCGGCGGTTTATGATCCGAGCGATAAAAGATGGGTGGAGATTTGGAATGATGTGTTTATGCAATATTTCAAAAAGGAAGACGGTAGTTTTGAATTGTTGGCGCAACAAAATGTCGATACGGGCATGGGGTTGGAGCGTGTTTGTGCGGTGTTGAATGGCAAGAAGTCGGTGTATGAAACGGAGTTGTTTATGGAAGTGATTGAGGAGGTGCGGATGTTGGGCGGATATAGCGAACCGACGGCGGAGCAAGTGAAGTCGGAACGAATTATTGCCGATCATTTACGCACGGCGACTTTTATTTTGGGTGATCATTGCGGCGTGACGCCTTCGAATACGGATCAAGGTTATGTGTTGCGTAGATTGATTCGAAGGGCGATTTGTCATGGGCGGGAGCTGGGGATTGTGGGCGAATTTGCGCGGAAGATTGCGGGAATTTATGTAAGGAATTATGGTGGGGTTTATCCGGAGTTGATGGAAAATCAGGCGCGGATTTTTGAAGAAATGGCGCGAGAGGAAGAGAAGTTTTCGGAGACTTTGGTGAAGGGTTTGGCGGTTTTGAAGCGCGAAACGGATCGTCTAGGTGGAGGGGCGACTTTGAAGAGTTTTAGTGAGGATTTCTTTTTTGAGATGTTTGCGACTTATGGTTTTCCGTTGGAGATGACGCTGGAGGTTTTGGCAGGAAGCGGTTTCGTGACCAGTGCGGAGGATGAAAAGTATGTGAGGGAGGCGTTTGAGAAGTATTTTTCGGCGCATCAGGATTTGTCGCGCGCGGGGGCGGAGCAGAAGTTTGCTGGTGGTTTGGCGGACCATTCGGAGGAGGTGACGAAGTTGCATACGGCGACGCATTTGTTGCATCAGGCTTTGCGCGATGTTTTGGGTGAGCATGTGGAACAACGCGGTTCGAATATTACGTCGGAGCGTTTGCGTTTTGATTTTAATCATCCGGATAAAATGACCGCGGAGGAAATCGCGCGCGTGGAAGCGATTGTGAATGAGCAGATTACCGCGGGATTGCCGATTAGTTATGAAGAAACGACGGTGGAAGGCGCGAAGGCGCGCGGGGCGATTGGCTTGTTTGAATCAAAATATGGCGATGTGGTGAAGATGTATTCGATGGGCGATGCTTCGGGTGGGAAACGGCCGTTTAGTGTGGAGATTTGCGGCGGGCCGCATGCGGGGAATACT
>CAZVOZ010000053.1:0-5077 GCA_964629065.1 uncultured Candidatus Peribacteria bacterium | reverse complement strand
GAGAGACACCAATGGAGAACCAAATACAGAAAAAGCAGCTCAAGAAGTTCTCCGTCGTCAAGCAAGATAATTTTATCCTAACTTCCCCCTCTTAACTTTCAACTCCTCCAGCCTCCCCCTCTCTTTCTCCACCACCGCCGCCGGCGCGCCTTTCACAAACCCTTCATTACTCAATTTCCCTTCGATAAACTCGATCTCTTTTTCAATCTTCGCCAACTCCGTCGCGACTCGCGCTTTTTCCGCTTCCGCATCCACCATTCCTTCCAAAGGTAAATAAACCGAAACTCCCGCCACAAAACTCGACTTTGCATCCACCACCGCCTCACCGCCCACGCGAATCTCCAACTCCGAAAGTCGCGCCAGTCTCATAATCGCTTCGCGCTGACTTTCCAACGCCGCCACAAATTCACCACCATCCAAAACCGCCTTAATCTTCTTCCCCGCCTCCACCTTCGCCTCCGCACGCACTCGTCGAATCTCCGAAATCACCGCAATCACCACCTCCATCTGCGCTACCTTATCTCCTTCTCTCTTTATCTCATTATCTACTTCCGGCCATTCCTGACTCACCAGCAAACCCTCGTCCATAAATTCCCACAACTTCTCCGTCACAAACGGCACAAACGGATGCATCAACTTCAACAAAGTGCGCAAAACATGCAACAAAACCTTCTCATTCACCGCCCCCTTCGAAATCTCCAAATACCAATCACAATAATCTTGCCAGAAAAACTCATACACCTTCGTCCCGGCATCGGAAAAACGATGCCCCTCCAAATCCCGCGTCACTTCACCAATCAAATCCTCCAACTTCGCCACAATCCATGAATCCGCCAAAGATACCAAATCCTCACTTTTAACTTTTAACTTTTCACTTTTAACTTGATTCGCATTCATTAATGCGAATCTCGACCCATTCCAAATCTTATTCACAAAATTTCGATACCCCGCAATTTTCTCTTCATAAAGCCGCACATCATTCCCTGGCGTTGAACCAATCAACAAACTCAACCGCAACGCATCCGCCCCATACTTCTCAATCATATCCAAAGGATCGATACAAGTCTCTGGCCGCGACTTACTCATCTTTTTCCCCTCGCGATCACGCACCAAACCATGCAAATACACGGTCTTAAACGGCAAACTATTCTCTTCCGCAAAACCATCCCTTCGCAAACAATAAGTCGAAGCCAAAATCATCCGCGCCACCCAGAAAAATAAAATATCATAACCCGTTTCAAGTACCGCGCTCGGATGAAAATACTTCAGCTCCTCGCTAATATTTGGCCATCCCAAAGTCGCAAAAGTCCACATCGCCGAACTAAACCAAGTATCCAAAGTATCCGGATCGCGAAACCAAAAATCTCCCTCCGGCTTCGTCTCCGAACAAACCGTCTCAAAATCACCACCCAAAATCTCCAAATCCAAACTCGTCGCATCCGGCTTCGCACTCAACATTTCATATTGCTCCGCCGAAACCTTATACCAAACCGGAATCTGATGCCCCCAAATCACTTGCCGCGAAATACACCAATCGCGCAGATTATCAATCCAATGAAAATAAGTCTTATCAAACTTCGACGGCACGATCTCAATCATCCCACTCCGCACCGTATCCGCCATCACCTCTTTAATACTGCGTTTTTCACCCTTCCAATCAATCACTTTTTTATTCACATCAACAAACCATTGTCGCATCACTTGCGGCTCAATCACACCCTTTCCACGATAACTCACTGCCACGCGATGTTCATAATCCTCAATCTTCACCACCAAACCTTTCGCATCAAGCTTCTCCACAATCTTCGCCCGCGCCTGATTAATCTTCATCCCCTCAAACTCGCCCGCCTTCGCATTCAAAACACCATTAAAATCAATAATCTGCTCCATATCCAACCCATGCCGCTGCGCAATCTCAAAATCCACCACCGAATGCCACGGCGTAATCGTCATCACCCCCGTCCCAAACTCCGGATCCACCACCGAATCCTTAATAATCGTCGCCGTAATCTTCCCATTAATCCACTCACACTCAAACTCCTGACCATGCTCATACTCCTTATATCGCTCATCATCTGGATGAATCAGCACATACTTATCACAAAACTTCGTCTCCGGCCGCGCCGTCCCAATCACAAACGGCCCATATTGAAAATAATAAAACTTCGTCGCTTCATCGACATATTCCAACTCATCATCCGCCACCGTAGTTTGCATTTTCGGATCCCAATTCACAATCCTTCCGCCACGATAAATCAACCCATCCTCAAACATCCTCTCAAAACAAGTATTCACCGCAAAATTCATCTCCGGATCCAAAGTATATTTCTCCCGCGACCAATCACAACTCGAACCCATCTTCTTCACTTGCCCACGAATACAATCCTTACTTTCCTCAACAAACGACCGAATTTCCTCCAATAACTTCTCCCTTCCCAACTCTTTCCGCGGATTAAAAAAACCCTTCTCCACCAAACTTTTCTCCACCACACTTTGCGTCGCAATCGCCGCATGATCCGTTCCTGGAAGCCATAAAACTTCTTTCCCACGCATCCTTTCAAAACGAATCATTACATCTTCCAAAGCCAACATCGTCGCATGACCAAGATGCAAAACACCCGTCGCATTCGGCGGCGGCATACAAATCAAATAAGGCTCTTTTCCACTCTTTTCATCCGCTCGAAAAACCCCACTATTTAACCACTTCGCATAAATCGAATCTTCGTATTTCTTCGCCTCGTAAGCTGACTCTATTTCCAAACCCATAAATTGACTTAAAAGCCCATCTAAACTATACTACAAGGAGCAATTTTGCAAGACTATGGCTATAAAACCCAGCTCACCAAACAGAGTCCGCGAAAGCCACGATCGCTCCGAACAGCGCTCCGAACAAATCGACAAACCGGACATTCAAATCAACGCCATCGACGCCCTCGGCGAAGAAGGTTTAGAAATGGGCAATGTCGCCGAAAACGCTTCTGAAAACCGCGAAAAAAAATCCGACGGCGCCAGCCAAAAGAAAAAAACTACCAAAGCCGACCCCGTCGCCATCCGCGCCAAACTCCTCGAAAAAGCACCAAAACCTCAACAAATGGCTCGCCAAATCGAAAAAGAAATCAAAAGCGAAATCAATCGCCTCCACGGCCGCATCCTCAAAATGGTCATCCTCCCCGGCCCAATCGATTACCACGAAATGAACAACATGGTTCGCAAAATCCGCAAACTCCGCGAAATCCTCCGCTCACTTCTCCGACTTTCCCTTGAGAGCCTCAAAAACTTGTGGCTTCGTTTCGTTCATGGTGTAATGTAAACGATGACACTTGTCGAAAAAATCAACAACCTTAAGAAAGAGAAGGATGCCATCATCCTTGTCCATAATTACCAACGCCCCGAAATCTACGAAGTGGCCGACTTTATCGGCGACTCCCTCGGACTTTGCCAACAAGCCGCCAAAACCGACGCCAAAATAATCCTCTTCTGCGGCGTTTCCTTCATGGCCGAATCCGCCAAAATCCTCAATCCCACAAAAAAAGTCCTCGTGCCTTACATCGACGCCGGCTGCGCCATGGCCGACATGGTCGACGCGCAGACCCTAAAAGCCTTCAAAAAACAACACCCCGACGCCGCCGTCGTCACCTATGTTAACTCCACCGCCGCCGTCAAAGCCGTCTCCGATGTTTGCTGCACATCCTCCAATGCCGTCGAAATCGTCCGCAAAATGCCCCAGCAAAAAATCATCTTCGTCCCTGACAAAAATCTCGCCGCCTATGTCTCCGACCGCGTCCCCGAAAAACAAATCATCGCTTGGGACGGCTATTGCCCAATCCACCACTTCGTCGATCGCAAATACCTCGAAGAAGCCAAAATCACCCATCCCAACGCCAAAATCATCGCCCATCCCGAATCCCGCGCCGAAGTCCTCGAAATCGCCGACCACATCACCTCCACCACCGGCATGATCGAAGCCGCCAAACACGACCCCGCCACCGAATTCTTCGTCCTCACCGAATGCGGCATGACCGAACGCCTCAAACAAGCCCTCCCCAACAAAAAATTCCACGGCCTCTGCAACCTCTGCTTCGACATGAAAAAAAACGACCTGCAGGCGGCTCTCAAAGCCCTCCAAACCGAACAACCCGAAATCACCGTCGACCCACAAATCGCCGCAAAAGCCCAAAAAGCCTTCGATAAAATGTTTCAACTCACCTCATGAATTACGCCAGGAAAATGCTAAAAAAAGATGAGATGCAAGGAAAGGAGTCGCGACCGAAGGAGGCGTATGGTTTGATACGACGAGGAGGGAGCGACGAACTTGACGCAGCAGATCGCTTTTTTCAGCATTTTCCCCACGAACTCACAACAAAAAACCCTAAGTATCAAAAATTCCTCCGCGAATTCAAAAAACTCTACTTCGAAACCCCCGACCTCACCACCAAAACCATCGTCAAAAACCAACTCGTCAACGCCACAATCACCGCCAAAGAACCTGGCCTCCTCGCCGGCCGCGAAGAAATCGAATTCCTTTTTCCCAACCTCCAAATCAAATTCCATTATAAAGACGGCCAAACCTTCGCCAAAAACGCCACCATCGCCACAATCAAAGACCAAAGCCACAAAATTCTCCAAAGCGAACGCCTGGTTTTAAACCTCCTCATGCGCCTTTCCGCCATTGCCACCCAAACAAACAAACTCGCCAAACTCGCCGCTCCTACCAAACTCGCCGCCACCCGCAAAACCCAATGGCACTACCTCGATAAAAAAGCCGTCGCCATCGGTGGGGGATTGACCCATCGCCTCGACCTCAGCCAAGCCATCCTCATCAAAGAAAACCACCTCGCCCACACCACGATCACAAAAGCCCTCTCAAAAGCCGCAAAAACCGAAACGGCCTTCATTGAAATCGAAGTCGAAAACGAACCCCAAGCCCTCCAAGCCTCCGCCCACCCGAAACCCCTCACCATCATGCTCGACAACTTCACCCCCGCCCAAATCAAACAAACCCTCCCCAAAATCGCCAAACGACACACCATCGAACTCTCCGGCGGCATCAACGCCAAAAACCTCCACAAATACGCCA
>CAZVOZ010000052.1:0-5096 GCA_964629065.1 uncultured Candidatus Peribacteria bacterium | reverse complement strand
ACGATCTTCGCAAACACTTCCGGCTCATTCATCGCCAACTCCGCAAGCATCTTGCGATCGATTTCGATTCCCTTTGCCGCCATTCCGGCGATAAAGTGGCTATAAGTCACACCATGTTCACGGCAAGCCGCGTTGATCCGCGCAATCCACAAAGAGCGGAAAGTACGCTTTTTAAGTCGGCGACCGACATATGCATTAAGTCCCGACTTCATCATCGCGTTCTTTGCAGCGCGGAAATTCCGACTGCGCAGACCACGGAAACCTTTGGCAGACTTCACCATCTCTCGGTGCCTACGGTGGGCGGTAACGCCTCTTTTAACTCTGGTCATATTATGAAATTAAATGAAAAATTATTTAGCTACACTTGCTGTCGCTCGCTTTGGAGCACGAACACCGCCAAGCATCTTGCGAACAGCGCGCAACCTTGTCGAATGAACCTTTACGGAAGTGATTGATTTTTGATCCTTTGATTTATTAACCAAAAGATGTCGCTTTGCAGCCTTATCAACCATCAGAATCTTCTTCTTTCTTTTCACGGTCTTCTTCGCACCGCTATGAGTTTTTTGCTTCATGATTTATTAGGAGTTAGAATCATTATTAATGTGTTTCCTTGCTGTTTTGGCGCCATCTCCATCGTCGCCGCTTCCTTCACACCTTCATACAACTTCTTCATCTTTTCCGCCGCTAAGTCTTTGTATATAACCTCTCTTCCGCGGAAAATCAATGAAACTTTCACCGAATTTCCTTGAGACAAAAACTTTAACGCCTGCTTCACCCGTACTTCGATATCGTGATCGCCGGTTTTAAACCCGATCCGAATCCCCTTCACTTCCTTTTGCTTCTGCGACTTTCTGTGCTTTGTCTCAACCTTTTTTTGATGGTATTGATACTTCCCGTAATCCAAGATCTTACATACTGGCGGATTTACATTTGGTGCTACTTCCGCAAGATCAAGCCCTTTTTCCTCAGCCAGCGCCAAGGCCTTTTCCAAACCCATCACCCCAAACTGCTCACCTTCCGCACCAATCAGCCGTACAGTCAACGCCTTGATCTTATTGTTAACCCGTAATTTTTTACTTATATATTGTTGATTAAAAGCTTTGGAATCATACGAAAAACAACTTTACAAGTCAAGGGAAGCGATGCACCAATCACTTTTAACTCTTAACTTTTAACTTTTAACTCTGTTATTCTTTCCCCATGGAAAGAATAATATTGTTAGGGGCAACCGGCAATCTCGGCGTCCAAATGCTCGAAATCCTCGATCGCCATACCAACAAATTCCAAATCGTCGGCCTCACCGGCTACTCAAACCGCGAATTGCTTGAACAACAAGCCGCAAAATACACCGTCCCCGCCGACACCCTCGAAACCATCGACCTCTCCAAAGCCGACATCATCATCAATCTCCTCGCCGGCCTCGTCGGCATCGAACCAACCCTCCGTGCTCAATCCCTCGGCAAAAAAATCCTCCTCGCTAACAAAGAATCCCTCATCGCCTGCCCCGAAATCGACCCCAAAAATATCATCCCCGTCGACTCCGAACACAACGCCATCTACGAAATCCTCAAAATCCGCCCCCAAAGCCAAATCAAACAAATCCTCCTCCCCTGCTCCGGCGGCCCATTCCTCGGCTGGACCCGCGAACAAATCGCCAACGCCACCCTCGACCAAGCCCTCGCCCACCCGCGCTACCAAATGGGCGCCAAAATCTCCATCGAATCCGCCTTTTTGCTCAACAAAGCCTTCGAAGTCCTCGAAGCCCACATCCTTTTCCAAATCCCCCTCGAAAAAATCCGCGTCATCATCCACCCCGAATGCCAAATCCACGCCGCCGTCACCTTTCAAAATAACGAGACTTTAGCTTACATCGCCCCGCCCGACATGCGCGAACACCTCGAAAACGCCCTCCTCGACCACTGCAACCCCACACGCATCCAACCGCTCACCGACCTCGATTTCCCCGAACCCGACTACCCAAACTTTCCCCTCTTCCACAAAACCCTCGAAGCCTACAAAAAAGGCCGGATCAAACAATTCCTCGCCGAAGAAGAAACATTGATTAGACAAATCCTTCACAACGAAAAACCCCTCAACTCCCTCCTAGCTCTCTAGCTTTCTAGCTCTCTAGCTATATTCTCATAATCAAACTTCCGCACCACTCGCTCCACGCCCACCGCGGCAAAAGCCGCCCGCACTTTCGCATCTCCCACCGCCGTCGTATGCCCCACAATTAAAGCCTTCGGAAACCTCGCCCTCAAGCCATCCACCAACAAAGGCCCTTTCACCGGCATATTATAATCCAGCAAAATCAAATCCACCTCGCCCACTTCCGCCGGCACCACGCCATTTTCCGCAAACCAACAAACGTCCTTTGGCATCCCAAACTTCACCGCCTCAAACACACTCACCTGATCATCCACCACTAAAACATTCATAAACCAAAACTGCCATCACTCCCCCCATCTTGTCAAATCCCCCAAAAACCATTATTTTTAACTTCTAATTTCTAATTTGTAATCTCTAATCTGTAATTTGTGGCTCACCTCCTCCTCCTTGCCGCCGGCCAAAGCACCCGCTTGAACCAAGACAAAACCCTCGTCGAAATCGCCGGCAAGCCGCTTATTTACTATCCAATCGCCGCCTTCAACGACCATCCCGAAATCACCAACATCATCATCGTCGCCAACAAAACCAACCGCAAAGCGATCGAACAAATCGTCAAACAATACCGCTTCAAAAAAATCCAAACCGTCACCCTCGGCGGCCAAACGCGCCAAGAATCCTTCGCCAAAGGCTTCGCCAAAATCGCCAAAACCAAAGACCTCATCCTCGTCCACAACGCCGCCAACCCCCTAATTTCCCAAGAAGAAATCACCGCCATCATCGAAGCCGCCACCACCCACGGCGCCGCCATTCTCGGCCATCCTCTCACCGCCACAATCAAAGAAATCCGCGGCCCAAAAATCCACAAAACCCACGACCGCAACAAACTCTTCGCCGCCCAAACCCCTCAAGCCGCCGACTACCCAACCTTCCAAAAAGCCCTTCAAAACGCCGCAAAACAAAACCTCGAAGCCACCGACGAATCCATGCTCCTTGAAGCCATCGGCCAAAAAGTCGTCCTCCTCCCCGCCCACGAACACAACTTCAAAATCACCACCCCCACCGACCTCCTAAAACTCCGCGCCATCCTCGGCGAAACACCCACAAACTTCAAAATAGGCATCGGCCAAGACTCCCACCAATTCGACGAAGCACTCGGATTGACCCTCGCCGGCCTCCATTTCCCCGACTACCCAAAACTAAAAGCCAACTCCGACGGCGATGTCATCCTTCACGCCATCTTCAACGCCCTTTCCCAAGCCATCGGCGACAAATCCCTCGGCTTTTACGCCGACCCACTCTTCGCCAAAGGCATCACCGACAGCCAAAAATACCTCACCCCTTTACTCCAAAAAATCCACAAACAAAAACTCCAAATCAACACCATCGGCCTGATGCTCGAATGCAAAATCCCCCAAATCGACCCCCTCAACAACAAACTCAAAACCTCCCTCGCCGCAATCTTCCAAATCCCCAAAACCCGCATCGGCATCACCGCCACCAGCGGCGAACAACTCACCAGCTTCGGCCAAGGCCTCGGCATCCAATGCTTCGCCATCGTTTCACTCACAAGCAAATCCGACTAGTCAAATTCACACCACCCTATTTTGTCAACCACCCACACCCACACCTCTCCAGCCAAAATCAACCTCTCCCTCGACATCCTCGGCAAAACCGCTAGTGGATTTCATAGAATCCAAACAATTCTCCACGCGACTACCCAAATACACGACCTCGTGACCATCCGAGAAACCGACCAGCCAGACTCTTTGTCAATCAATTCCACCCCTCAAAAAACGCCTATCCATGTGTTAGAACTCCTGCGCCAACACTTCAGAATCACTCAAAACTTCCACATCGAAATCCAAAAAAACATCCCACATAGCTCCGGCCTCGGCGGCACCTCTTCCAACAACGCCACCATCCTCAAAGCCCTCAACCAAATCCTCAACCTTCAAATCTCCCAAGCCGACCTCCTCTCCCTCGCCGCCCAATTCGGCATGGACACCCCTTTCTTTATTCTCGACTGCCAAAACGCCCTCGGCGAAAACTTCGGCGAACAAGTCACGCCGCTCCCCGACCTTCCACTTCATACGCTCAAAATAACCCCCAAAACTTCCCCTCTCACGAATAAAACCGCCGAAAACTACTCCAAGCTCGACCTCACTCTCTGCGCCCTCAAAACCGCCAAAACCGACCTTCTAATCAAAGCCCTCCAAAACGGCGACCTACCGCAAATAATCGCCAACCTCCACAACGACTTTGCCCAACTCTACCCCCACACAAAAAACCACCTCTCCGGCAGCGGACCAAGCGAGTTTGAGCTAACCCCTAGTTCTCTAGCTTTCTAGTTTTCTAGTTCCCTAATTCTGTTCTGTCCTTCATCGCCCTTCCCAATGTAATCGCATCGGCATATTCCAAATCCCCACCCACCGGCAACCCGCGCGCAATCCGCGTCACCTTCACGCCATTTCCCGCTTCCAAAAGGCCACGCTGAATATACAAAGCCGTCGCCTCACCTTCCAAACTCGGATTCGTCGCAATAATCAGCTCCGAAATCCCACCGCCCGCTACCCGCTCAAACAACGCGCGCATCTTCAATTGATCCGGCCCCACGCCATTAATCGGCGACAGCGCGCCATGAAGTACATGATAAACGCCACCAAACTGCCCCGTATTTTCCACCGCCAAAGTATCCAAAACCTCTTCCACTACACAAACCATCCCCCGATCCCGCGCCGGATTATCACAAATACTGCACGGATCACTCTCCGCCAAATTCCAACATTGCTGACAAAAATTCACCCCTTGCCGCAAATCCAAAATCGCCCGCCCCAAAGCCAAAGACCTCTGCTCCGGCGACCGCAACAAATACATCGCCAACCTCTGCGCCGACTTCGGCCCAATACTCGGCAACTTCGACAACTCCTCAATCAACACCCTCAAAGATTTCGGCAAAAAATTCGACATAGTGCGCGCATATTAACACA
>CAZVOZ010000051.1:2227-5340 GCA_964629065.1 uncultured Candidatus Peribacteria bacterium | reverse complement strand
ACACGATAGCAAAAAACGGGATTTATTCAAACTTTTTTCTGGAGGCGGCGGAGGGCGTAGTTGAGGATTTTGGCGGTGATGTTTTGGCCGGTGCATTGTTCGAAGCCGTAGAAGCTGGGGGTGGAGTTGACTTCGGCGACGAGGAGGCCTTTTTCACCAAATAGGAGGTCGACGCCGGAGATGTCGAGGCCGAGGGTTTTGGTGGCTTGTTCGGCGATTTTGGCGATTTCGGGGGTGAGTTCGATTTTTTCGGCGTGGCCGCCGCGGGCGACATTGGCTTTGAATTGGCCAGCGGCTCCTTGGCGAAGGGCGGCGCCGACGGCTTTGCCGCCGATGACCATGACGCGAATGTCGCGGCCGAAGGTTTCTTCGATGCATTTTTGGAAGATGAGGTGGGTTTTGCCTTCGGTGGAATTTTGGAGGATGCGGGTGATTTCGCGCAATTGGCGTTGGGTATTGAATTTTAAAACGCCTTCGCCTTTGAGGCCGAAAGTGGTTTTGAGGACGAGTGGGATGCCGAGTTGGTCGGCGATGTATTTTTCGTCGACGGGGAATTTTGCGAGGATGGTTTTGGGGATGGGGACTTGGTGTTTTGCGAGAATTTGGATGGTGCGGAGTTTGTCTTCGGCTGCTTCGATGGCGGAGGCTTTGTTCATAATTTGCACGCCCATGTTTTGGAGATAGCGAATGAGGGCGAGGGTGAAGTAATTTGTGCTGCTGGTGCGGGTAATAAGGCAGTCTGGGGTTTTGACATAACGGCCGCGATACCAGATTTTGCCTTGTTGTGGGACAGGTTCGACAATTTCAAAGTCTTCGGCGAGGACATGGCGCAGTTTGATGCCGAGTTTTTCGGCTTCTTCTTTGAAGCGGCGGGAGTGGTTGGTTTTGAGCCGTTCTTTTTTGATTAGAACCCAAATTTTCATTGTTTCTGGGTAAAAAAGAAAGGAGCTACCCGAGGGTGCTCCAAACTTTTTCTGTTTCGTTAGAGATTTTAATTGAGTGGGTTTTGGAATGCAATGGGTTTTTTATTTGACAGTTCAGGTTTATGGTATAGAATTGGCAGGCTAATTTTAAATGTAATTTATGTCGCACGGGAAAAGTCAGTTTTGCACTTGGAGATGTAAGGATTGTAATAAGCCACACAAGGTGACGGCTTATAATAAGCGCGAAGACGCCGAAACGGTGAAGGAGCTTTCGATGTTTTGTAATCAATGTCGCAAGCATGTGCCGCATGCGCGCAAGGATACGAAGAAGGGGACGAAGTAGGAAACTAGAAAGCTAGGAAACTAGAAAGCTAGGGGTGAAGGCCTCTAGTTTTTTTGTTTTTTCGTTTTGTGGTATTTTGTTTGGGCTTTTAAATAAATTTTATGAAAAATTCTAGGTTGTTGTTTTTGCCGCTTTTGGCTGTTTTGGCTTTGAGTGGTTGTTCGTCAAAGGATGTGGTGATGCCGGAAGGGGCTTTGCCAATGGAGAGTGATGTGGTGTTTGTGTTTGATGGTGATCATGGAGGAGATTTTGGTGAATTTTTGGGTTTGATTGATAGTTTTCCGAAGCGTGATGATCAGGGTTTTATCGAGCAGGCTTGGGATAGTGATGGGACTTTGCCGGAGTTTGCGAAGTTTGTGAAGCCGGTGCTGAGAGGGGATTTTCGTGTGGCGGTGGGTGTGAGTGAGCTTGGGGATGTTGATGCGATTGATGCGGGTGTGGTGACGGTGGCGGCGTATTTTGAGAAGGCGGATGCTTTTGAGGATTTGATGATGGAGTTGTTGAAGGAAAATGATGTGGAATTGAAGGCAAGTGAGGAAGATGGGAAGAAGTTTTGGAGTAATGAGGCGACATTTGTGGCACGGGATGGTGATGTGTTTGTGTTTGGGATGACGGAGGAGTCTTTGGATGAGGCTTTGGCGAATTTAGAAAAGGGGAATGGGTTTGTTGTTTTGCCGGAAGCGGAAGGAAGGTTGGGATATATTCATGTTGGTGGGGAGTTTGTGGGCGATTTGTTGAGTGGTGTTTATGGTTCTGCTGGTGGAAGTTTGGGGGCTTCGACAGTGTTTTTTGATGCGGATAAGCGGGGGATTTCTTTTGATTCGGAAATGGATTTGCCGGCTGATGCTGATTCGGAAGCGTTTAAGTCAATGTTTGGTGATATTGGTTATCGCGTAGAGTTGATTGATGAAGTGAGGGCGGAAAAACCGTTTGCGTTTGGGGAGTATTCTAGTTTGAAGTCTTATGTAGAGGCGGCGGCTTATGGGTTTTTGGGGCAAGTGAATGCGATTGATCCTGAGGCTGTGCCAGATAATTTGGATGTGATGGCGAGTTTGGCAGAAATGTTGGGGATGGATGAAGTGGCGTTGACGGAGTTTGTTGATAGTCCATTGGCTTTTGTGATGGGTGATAATGGGGCGCTTTATCCGACGATGGCTTTTTATTTGGGTATGGATAAGGGGGATTTGGAGGTGGCGAAGTCTTTGACGGTGAAGATGGATGGGTGGATGGCGTCTTTGATTGGGTTGTATGATGAGTTAGCGCGAGCGCAAGGGTTTGGTGAAGGGGCTTTGAAGCGTGAAGTTGTGGGTGTGAGTGGGACGGCTTTGCATAAGGTTTATTTTGATTTTAATGCCTTGCCGGAAGATGTTTTGGGTGCGGCGGCTTTTATTCCTGGTCTTGATGTGAAGAGTTTGAAGGTGGAGTTGTATTATGGGTTAACGGCTGAGGATCATTTTGTGGTGGCGCTTTATCCAGATTTTGCAGAGGCGTATGAGAGTGCGCCGATTGTTTCGGATGATAAGGTTTTGAAGGCGGCTTTGAAGGATTTTGATTTGGACAATGCTTATATGATGAATGTGTTTTTGCCAGGTGGTTTTGTGCCGATTGCGGATCGTTGGGTGGAATTGGCTGCTGGTGCGGGGGTGTTTGGTGGCACGGCAAAGGAAGATTATGATTTTTATGCGCATGAGGTTGTGGCAAGGTTTAAGTCGATGATTTCGGTGGGGACGATTGAGGGGGAGAAGGTGGAGTCGAGAGGGAGACTAGAAATTACAGATTAGAGATTACAGATTAGAAATAAGAATTAAGGAGTCGCAAGGGCGGCTTCTTTTGAAAAGAAAAAAGAA
>CAZVOZ010000051.1:0-2127 GCA_964629065.1 uncultured Candidatus Peribacteria bacterium | reverse complement strand
AAAGAAAAAAGAAAAAAGTTTAGAGGAGGTCTTTTTTGAATTGTTCGAGGTGGAATTCTTGGTTGAGCATGGCGCAGATTTTTTTGGTGTCTTCGAGGGCGTTTTTGAGGCAGTTGGTGGCGCCGGGGGATGGGGTGATGTTGAAGATGGCGTTATCGCCGAGGATTTTTGCGGTGCCCATTTCGAGTTTTTTGGTGTCGGTGTTGACGATTTGGGGGCGCATGCCGCCGATGATGTTTTTGTATTCGAAGTCGGAGATTTTGGCGGAGGGGACGATTTTGCGGATTTCTTTTAAGAAAAGGCGTTTGCCGATGAAGGGGATGTCGTAGGTGAAATTGCGCAGAACATAGAGGAAAAGGCGGGGGTTGCTGATGATTTTGAATAAGCTGGCGAGGCCTTTGGGGTTGAATTTTGAGGTTTTGAGAAAGTCGATGAAGCTTTTGATGTGGCCGCGTTCGAGGACGGGGAGGACTTTTGCGGTGGGGCCGAAGCGCGTTTCGTTGGGGTTTTCGACATCGGGGTCGCCGTGGACGGCGGCGAAGGGGAGGTCTTTGAGTTGGAGGGTGTAGACTTTGTTGTTGAGGAGTTTTTTGTTGGTGCGGAAGAAGGTGCCGGCGATGGGGAGGAGGCCGAAGTTTTGGCCGTAGCCGAGTTGTTTGGCGAAGAGGAGGCTGTATGGTCCGGTTGTGACGATGAGGATTTTGGTGTGGAAGGTTTGGTTTGGAAGTTCGATGGCGTAGCCGTTGGTTGTTTTGGTGATTTTGCGGACTTTTTGGTTGAAGTGGGTTGTGGCGCGAGGGGATTTTTTGACGAAGTGTTGGGCGAGGTGGCCGTAGTTTATGGTGTAGCCTTCGTCGCTGAGGAGTGCGAGGATTGGGGTTTTTGGGTTGCGGTCTTTGAGGAGGTTTGGTTCGATTTCTGCGATTTCTTCGCGGTGGATTTTTTGGAGGGTTGGGTATTCGGTTTTGAATTCGTGGTAGCGTTTTTCGAGTTCGGCGACTTGGGATGCGCCGACGGCGAGGACCATTTTGCGTGGTTTTTTGAAGAGGTAGTCGGTTTCGGGGCGATTTCGTTCGAGGAAGTTTTTGACGAGGGTAGCGGCTTTTTTGACTTTGAGGGCTTTTTCTAGGGTGTAGTTGGTTTCGATGTCGCCGAAGTGGAGGGTTTGGCTGTTGTGTTCGGATGATGAGTTTACGAGGCCGGGTTCGGCGTATTTTTCGATTAAAGCGAGGTTTTCGATTTTGGTGTATTTGCTCAAGGTGTAGAGCAGTGCAGAGCCGACGACGCCGGCGCCGATGATTGTGACATCGTAGTTTTTCACGCCGGTATTCTATGGTAAATTCTTGATATGGAAAAGACAGTTTACGAAAAAATCTTGGCGGGTGAGGAGGAGGGTTGGGTGATTTGGGAGAATGAGGGGTTTGCGGCGATTTTGACGCATGATCCGTTTCATGAAGGGCATACTTTGGTGATTCCGAAGGTCAATAGTGGTGATGATATTTTTGATTTGGAGGATGAGGTTTATGAGGGGTTGATGAAGGCGGTGAAAGTGGTGGGACGGTTGTTGAAGGAGAAGCTCGGGGTGAAGAGGGTGACGATTTGGGTGAGGGGTTTTCAAGTGCCGCATGTGCATGTGCATTTGATTCCGGCGCATCCGGAGGTGAATCTGGTTTCGACTTTGCGGAAAGGTAGTACGGTGGCGTATCGGGACCTTCGTGAAGTAGCTAGAAAACTAGAAAACTAGGGAGCTAGGATTTTGTGGGTGGGGCAATGGTGTTTTGGTTTTTTGAGGAGTTTTTCGAGTTCGTTGACGGTTTGGCCGCTGAGGAGGTGTTCGATTTTGCAGGCTTCGATTTCGGCGGCGTGTGGCGGTAATTTGAGGATTTCGGTGAAGAAGCGGTAGGCGATTTGGTAGGTGTTTTTGATGTGGGCGGCGAAGGCTTGGCCTTTTTTAGTGAGGAAGAGGTGTTTGTTTTCGTCTTCGCGGATGAAGTTTTTTTTGATCAGGGGTTTGAGCGAGGTGGAGAGGCTGCCTTTGGAGATGTCGAGGTGTTTGGCGAGGTCGATGAGGCGGGCGTAGCCTTGGGTTTGGTGCACTTCGTCGATCGCCATGAGGTAATGGGCGGC
>CAZVOZ010000050.1:0-5352 GCA_964629065.1 uncultured Candidatus Peribacteria bacterium | reverse complement strand
GGATCGAAGATTTCGGCGCTGATGAGGCAGTCTTTGGTTTCGAGGCCGCTGCAGCCGGCGTTGCCGTAGACGGCGCCACCGACGGTGCCGGGGAGGCCGACCCAAGGTTCGAGGCCGGCGAGGTCGTGGGCGAGCATTTGGCTGATTAGTTCGGAGATGAGCGCGCCGGATTCGGCTTCGATGTGGTCTGCGCTGATAGTGATTTTTTTAGCGGCGATTTTGATGACGAGGCCGCGAAATCCTTTGTCGGAGAAAAGGATGTTTGAGCCTGCACCAAAGAGGAAATAGGGGATTTGTTCGTGATTGGCGGCGGCAATGATTTTGGGAAGTTCGGCGAGGTCGTGAAGTTCGTAAAAATAATCGGCTGGACCGCCGATGCGGAAGGTTGTGTGTTTGGCGAGTGATTCGCTTCGTTTGAGTTGGGGGAAATTGATCATGATAACAAATTACAGCTTACAAATTAGAGATGAAAGGTAAAAATTGACAGAAGAGTTTTTTTAAAATAGAATCCCTTTGCTTTTGACGAGCCACCTTAGCTCAGCTGGTAGAGCTACTGTCTTGTAAACAGTAGGTCATCGGTTCGAATCCGATAGGTGGCTCCAGAATTAAAACTAGAGAGCTAGAAAACTAGGAAACTAGGTTTTTGATCTTGATCTTTTTTAGTTTTTTGCTAGAGTATTTGTCCAATGATGAGAGGTCATCATTGGAATCCAAGTTTCTTTCTTCTTTTATTTAGAAGAAAGAGGAGGGTTAGGTTAGGAAGAGGTCTCGCTTCTGCGGGGCCTTTTCCTTTTAGGGAGATGCTGAGAAAGGCGATCTGCGGTGTCACCATCGAAGCTCCCTTGTCACCGTATCAGACCATACGCCTCCGGCGGTCGCTTCTCGGTTCCTTGCATCTCATCCTTTTCAGCATCTCCCTAGTGACATGTCTCTAGATTTTATGGTATTCGATGCTGATGACGGGGATGAGTTCGCGAGTTTTGGCCATTGGGACATCGATGTTGTCACGATCGGTTTCGAGGATCATGTGGATGTCGGAGAATTTTTCGCTTTCGTCGATGGGGGCAACTTCTAGAGAGGCGATGTTGACGCGATATTTACGCAGTCGTGTGGTGATGCGGGCGAGGACGCCGACTTCGTTATTGACTCTAAGTGTGACCTTGAAGGAGTGCGTCTTCGTCATATTTGTGGGTGTTATCTTGTAAGAGGTCGCTATCGCGAAGGGCTTGGTTGCCGAGAGAGGTTCCGGGTGGGACCATGGGGTAAACATGTTCGTCGGGGTCGACTTGGGCGGCGATTAATGTTGGGCCTTTGTGGGCGCGGGCTTCGTGGATCGCTTTTTCGAGGTCTTCGTAAGTTGAAACTTTCCAGGCTTTGAGGCCGAAGGCTTCGGCAAGTTTGACGAAGTCGGGGTTTTTAAATTCGCTGTGTGAGAGGTTTCCTTTGAAAAGGAGGTTTTGCCATTGGCGGACCATACCGAGGCAGTTGTCTTCCATGATGATGATGTTGGCGTCGATGTTGTATTCGGATAGGGTGGCGAGTTCTTGGACATTCATCATGAAGCCGCCGTCGCCGGAAATGGCCCAGACTTCGCGGTCTGGGGCGGCGAGTTTAGCGCCCATAGCCGCGGGAACGCCGTAGCCCATTGAGCCGAGGCCGCCGGAAGAAAGGTGGGAGTTGGGATGTTTGAAACGGTAAAAGCGGGCGAGCCACATTTGGTGGCGGCCGACATCAGCGGCGACGATTGCTTCGCCTTCGGTAATGCGGGAAAGGGTATCGATAATGCGGGATTGAGAAAGAAGACCTTCTTTCGCGGGTGGGCTGTAAGTGAAGTCTAGGAAGCCGTGGTCGTCTTTGAGTTGGTTGATTGCTTCCCACCAGTCAGGAAAGGAATGGGCTTCGAGTAATTCGTTGGCACGGGTGAGGGTGTCTTTGAGGTTGCCAAGAAGTGGGAGCTGTGTTTTGACGATTTTGTTAATTTCGGAAGGGTCGATTTCCATATGGATAAAGGTTTTGCCTTTGATGAAATCGGGGACAGGGCCGGTGATGCGATCATCGAAGCGGCAGCCAATACCGATGACCAGATTGGCTTCGTGGGCGGCGAAATTGGTTACGGCATCGCCATGCATGCCGATCATGCCGGCCCAATTGGGGTGACCTTGAGGGAAATTGCCGAGGCCGAGGAGGGTGGAGACGACGGGAATGTTGTGGCGCTCGGAGAATTCGACGAGCTGGGCTTGGGCGCGAGCGATTTCGACGCCGTGACCAGCGATGATAAGGGGTTTGGTGTGGGGCTTTTCGAGGAGTTCGGCGATGCGTTGGATTTCTTGGTCGCTGACTTGGCCGTGGTCTGGTTGGTAGCCGGGAAGGTCCATTTCTGGATCTGGATCGACGATGGTTTCTTGGAACCAAACATCTTTAACTAGGTCGATATGGACAGGTCCGGGACGGCCGGTTTGGGCGATATGAAAAGCTTCTTTAACGACGCGAGGGATGTCTTTGGCGTCGGTGACGAGGTAGCTATGTTTCACGATGGGCATAGTCATGCCGATCACATCGGTTTCTTGAAAGGCGTCGGTACCGATGAAGTCGTTAGAAACTTGGCCGGTAATGTAGACAACGGGAATACTGTCCATCATAGAATGGGCGACGGCGGTGAGGAGGTTGGTGGCGCCGGGACCGGAAGTGCCGAGGGCGACGCCGACTCGGCCGGTGACGCGGGCATAAGCGTCAGCGCCAAATCCACCGCCTTGTTCGTGGCGTGGGAGGATGTGGTTGATGGCGTGGCCGTATTTATTGATTTTGTCGTAAAGTGGCAGGACAACACCACCAGGGATGCCGAACATCAGGTCGACGCCGGCGGACGCGAGGGCTTGGCAGAAGATGTCAGAACCGAGTTTTTTTTCTTGAGACATGATTTAGGGGTTTTAGTAGACGGGCGTGCACCATTGTTCGTATCCTTTGAGTTCGGCGACGGAGGCTTTTTCGAGTAATTTCTTGAGTTTTTCGCTGATGGCTCCCGTTTTACCATTGCCAATTTGGCGTTGGTCGACGGAGGCGATAGGGGCGATTTTGGCGGCGGTGCCGGTGAGGAAAAGTTCATCCATGGTGTAGAGCATGGACCGGTCGAAGTTCTCTTCGCGCACGGTGAGTTTCAGTTCGTTGCGAGCGATTTCGATGAGCGATTTTCTGGTGATACCGCTGAGAATACTGCTGGCGAGTGGGGGAGTCCATAGTTCACCATCTTTGACTGCAAAGATGTTGGCACCGCTGGCTTCGGAGACGGAGCCGTCACGACGAAGGTAGATCAGTTCGTCGTAGCCATTGCGCATGGCTTCGGTTTTGGCGACGGCGGAAGCGGCGTAGGCGCCAGTACTTTTAGCTTTGACGGAAAGGGTATCGTCGTCGACGCGGCGATAACTGGAGACGCAAACTTTGAGGCCTTTGTTAGTTTTGAAGTAGTCTTTGAGGGACATGATGTAAATGGCGAGGTCGTCGTCGGGGTTGTCGAAGCGGGGAGTTAAGAGTGTGGAAGCGCTATAAAGAGTTGGACGGATGTAGGCGTTTTCTTTGACTTTATTGGCTTTGATTAATTCGATGATGGTGGTGGTGAATTGTTTTTGATTGAGGTGGAGTTTCATGCCGAGGATTTTTGCGGCTTCGGAAAGGCGTTTGTAATGGTCTTCGAGGCGGAAGATATAGAGCTGTTTGTGGGTTTCGTTCCAATTGGCGCGAATGCCGGCGAAGCAGCCTTGGCCGTATTGGATTGCTTTGCAATTGATTGGGACGACGGCTTCTTTCAGAGGGCGGACTTTGGCACGGATGTAAACTTTGGGGAAGGTGTTAGACATGGTGCTTTTGGTAAAGGAAATTATAACATTTTTCAAAGGCGGTGACAGAGGCGACGATGACATCGGGCGAGGTGGAGACAGCGATGATTTTGTTACCGTCTTTGTCCATCGCGGTCATGGTGACTTTGACGGTAGCGCTGACGCCGCCGGTGAAGATTTCGACATTGTAGTCAGTGAGGCGGACTTCGATTTTGTCATGGTCTTTGATGCAAGTTTTGATGGCGCTGATGATCGCGTCGACGGCACCGACGCCGGAGCTTTGGCCGATGAGTTCTTTGGTGCCGAATTTGATTTTGACGCTGGCAGTGGCTTTGTTGTATTTGGAAGTTTTGGCTTCGAAGTCGATGATGTCGAGGTGTTTTTTCTTGGTGGCGTATTCGTCGAGAGCGGTTTCGAGAATGTTTTGGAGGTCTTGTTTGGTGAGTTCTTTGCCTTTGGTTTCGAATTCTTTGATGTCTTCGTAGAGGCCTTGGAAGATTTTTTCTTGGAGGCTGATACCAAACTGCTCTTTGATGATTTTTTTGAGGGCGGGAGCGGCGGGGATTTTTTTCCAAAGGACTTTGGTACGGCCGCGGATGCCTTCGGATTGGATTTGGTAAAGTTTGTGTTTGAGGTAGGTATCGATTTCGCTTAATTGGGCGTCGATGGTTGGAGGGTCGGGGAGGATTTTGGTGGCGGATTTGGGGTCTTTTAAGCCATTGCCGGTGGCGACGCAAACGACTATATCGGTCGGTTTGAAGAATTTTTTGGCGTGGAGTTTTTCGAGAACGGCGATGGGAAGAGCGGCGGATGGTTCGACGAACATCGCTTCTTCTTTGGCAAGGAGTTGTTGGGAGTGGAGGACTTCGTCATCGGGGATTTCGAGGAAGGTGCCTTTGGTTTCGTAGACGGCGTTTAAGACTTTGTTGCCGTCAAAAGGGTTGGCGACGGCGACGGCGGAACAAATTGTGTCGACGCGCGGGATGGCGGAGTATTTTTTCTTTTTCGCTTTGAAGGCTTGGTAAACGGCGTTAGCGCCGGTGGGTTGGACGGCGATGATTTTGGGGAGTTTGTCGATGAGGCCGAGGAGGTGGAGTTCTTTGAAGCCTTTGTAGATGGCGGCGAGATTAGTGCCGACACCGACGGGGCAGATGAGGTAGTCGGGGGAGCGCCAACCGAGTTGTTCGGCGATTTCGTAGCCTTGGGATTTTTGGCCTTCTTGGCGGAAGACATAGTCGCCGGCGAGGTAGAATTTGTGTTTTTTGGCCATTTCTTCAGCTAAGCGGGCGCAAGTGGAATAGTCGCCGCGGACTTGGATGATGCGCGCGCCGTAGGAAAGGGATTGGGCGAGTTTGCCGATGGGTGTGCCTTCGGGAACGAGGACATAGCATGGCATTTTGGCGATGGAGCAGTATGCGGCAACGGAGGCGGCCATGTTGCCGGTGGAGGCGAGGCAGACGGCTTTGGCGCCGATTTCGAGGGCTTTGGTGACTTCGACTAGAGTGCCGCGATCTTTGAAAAC
>CAZVOZ010000049.1:0-5799 GCA_964629065.1 uncultured Candidatus Peribacteria bacterium | reverse complement strand
CTTCGTCAAATTATTCAACGCATCCTGAATCAACGCCTCACTCTCACTATCCAACGCGCTCGTCGCCTCATCCAAAACCAAAATCTTCGCATCGCTCAAAATCGCCCGCGCAATCGCCACGCGCTGCCTCTGACCACCCGAAAGCTTCACCCCTCTTTCACCCACAAAAGTCTGATAACCTTGCGGAAACTTCTGAATAAAATCATCACAATGCGCCAACTTCGCCGCCTCCATCACCTCTTCATCCGTCGCACTACGCCGTCCATAACGAATATTCTCCATCAACGAACGATGAAACAACACCGGATCCTGCGGCACCAAAACCACCGACCGCCGCAAACTATCCTGCGTCACACGATAAATATCCTGATTATCCACCAAAATCCGCCCATCATTAATATCAAAAAACCTTAACAACAACTTCACCACCGTCGATTTCCCACCACCCGAAGGCCCAATCAACGCAATCCTCTCACCAGGCTTCACCCGGAAACTCAACTTCTTCAAAACCGCCTCCTTCTTCTTACCATAAGTAAAATCCACCTTATCAAACCGCACCGCCCCACGCTTCACCACCAAATCCTTCGCATAACGCAAATCCCTCACCTCATAAGGCGTATTCAAAATCTCAATCATCTCCTCACTATCCGCCAACTTCTGGAACAAATCACGCAAATTGCGCCCAAAATTCCACAACTGATGAAACAACTCAAACAAATAAGCCTGAATCAAAAAGAAATCCGCCACCTCAATCTTATCCGCTTGCCACAACTTAATCGCCAAAAACAAAATCCCAAACTCCAAAACAATCATCAAAATCGCCTGCAACATTTCCATATACGCATTCACATCCCAAGCCTGCTTCGTCACCTTCGCCCAATGCGAAGTATCCTTACTAAACCTCTTCTTCTCATAACTAAACCCCGCAAACAACTTCACCGTCGTCACATTCCCAAGCACATCCGACAACGAAGCCGTCACGCGCGTATCCGCTTGCGCACTCGCCAAATCATACTTCCACTTATACAAAGTCGCCGCATAATTCAAACCCAAAAACACCACTGACCATGCAAACATCACTAACCCAAGCCACGGATTCAAATAAAACAACACCCCAAAAATCGCCAAAGCCTTCAATGCCATCGGCGTCATATCCCAAAAAATATTATCCACCACATCCTGAAAACCCCGCATCAAACGGCCAACCTTCTTCACCAAACCTCCCGAAAAACTATTCGTAAAAAACCGATACGAATGCCCCTGCAAATAAACAAAACAATCATTCGTAATATTCGCCATCACCTTCGTCTGAAAATAATTCGCCAAAAAATGCGCCGATCTCCAACCAATCAAATTCACCAATTCCACTAAAAACAACCACCCCAAAACCCCATAAAGCAAGCCCACAATCACATTCTTCGAAGCATCAATTCCCAAAGCATCAAAAAACTCCCGAAACACAATCACCCAACCCAAATCCGACAAAGTCCCAATCACTAGAAAAAACACCATTAAAAATGCCACCAACTTAAACTGGCTAATATGCTTCCAAAAAAACCTCCATGTCGAACTTGTATTCCTTTGCGCCATTTTAAATTTTAGGAAATTCCTTCAACACATCGTCTGGCAAATAATCCCGTAACAACTCTAAATCTAATTCTAACTCCTCCTTCAACTTCACCGCCGCAACCGCGCGCTTCAAAAGCACATTATCCATTTTCGCCTCCAACTTCAAAGCCTCCTTCTCCAATTCATCAATCTTTTTCACCAAATCCTTAATCTTCACAACACCAGCCAACCCTTTTATCCCTTCCACATCGCGCTTATAAACCCTCAAAGCATCCAAATAATCTTCCGCCAAAAAAGCCACCGCATCCGGCTCAACCTTCGAAACCGCTTTATTTAAAGACCGATGCAATCGCATAACCCGATTATAACATTTTCTCTATTTATCTCCTCATCTTTTTAACCACTTCCCCCCAATCCGCCGCCGCAAAAATCGAACTGCCCGCGGCCATCACATCCGCGCCGGCCTCAATACAAACACCAGAAGTCTCCGGCCCAATTCCCCCATCCACACCAATATGTCCATTAAAACCCAAAGCCCGCAATTCCGCCACCTTCGGCACCATATCGGCCATAAAAGCCTGCCCACCAAAACCCGGCTCCACCGTCATCACCAAAACCTGATCAACCAAATCAAGCACATCCGCAATCTCCGCCACCGCCGTCGCCGGCTTAATACAAACCCCAGCCAAAACACCCAAATCGCGAATCTCCAAAATCCGCGCCCGCAAATCATCACAAACCTCGCTATGAATAATCAAAGTCGTCGCACCCGCCTTCACAAAATCGCCATAAAACTTCCACGGCGCTTCAATCATCAAATGCACATCCACCGGCACACCCCGACTATCCAAACACTTCAAAACCGGCGCACCAAAACTAATATTCGGCACAAAATGCCCATCCATCACATCAAAATGAATCCGATCAGCACCGGCAGCCAAAACCGCATCGACCTCTGCCTGAAGTCGCCCAAAATCCGCCGCCAAAACCGATGCCGCGACAATAATTTCCATTACATTACATTTAATTTTTCCACTCGACGAACCCTTCTCTCCTCACCACTCTCAAATGGCGTCTCCAAAAACGCATCCACAATCTTCTTCATTTCCTCAATATCCGTATATCGACCGCCTAAAGCAATCGCATTCACATCATTATGAATCCGCGCCTGCTTCGCCATTTCCGCCTTATCCACCAACGCACAACGCACACCCTTCATCTTATTCAGCGCAATCGAAATCCCCACACCACTGCCACAAACCCCAATCCCCAAAGACCCTTCTCGTTCAATCACCTTCTCCCCAATCTCCCGCCCAATATCCGGATAATCGCAAGGATCCTCACTAAAACACCCCAAATCCGTCACTTCATACCCCTTCGCCTTCACATAATCAGCCAAAACACCCTTCGCCTCAAACCCCGCATGATCCGAACCAATATAAACAACCTTTTCCATAAATTATTAATTGTTAATTCTTAATTATTCATTGCCACAGTCACCGAGCGATCCTCATGCACACTCTCAATAATCTTCGCCAACATCGGCGCCACCGACAAAACCGTCAACCCCTTAAAACTCTTCTCCTTCGGCACCGGAATCGAATTGCTCACCACCACTTCCTTAAAACCCGCTTCCTTAAATCTCGAAACCGCCGGATCAGAAAACACCGCATGCGTCGCCGCCAAATAAACATCCTTCTTCGCCCCACGACTAAGCAAAGCCTCCTTCGCCGCCGTCACCGAACCAGCCGTATCAATCATATCATCGTAAATCAAACAAGTTTTCCCGTCCACATCACCGACCACATGCGAAACTTCCGCTTTATTATGCCCCGGCCGCGTCTTATGAATAATCGCCAACTCCGCACCAAGCCGATCAGCAAACTTCTTCGCATCCTTCGCCCCACCTTCATCCGGCGCCACTACCACAAGCCCTTTAATCTTCTTCTTTCCAAAATAATCCGCAAAAAGCGTCTCCGTATTCACATTATCCACCGGAAAATCAAAGAACCCTTGTTCCTGATCACTATGCAACTTCATCGTAATCAAATGATCGGCACCCGCCGTCGAAATCAAATCCGCCACCAACTTCGCCGAAATCGGTTCCCTTGGCGTCGCCACCCGATCCTGTCGACTATAACCATAATGCGGCATCACCACATGAATCTTCCCCGCAAACGACCGCTTCAAACTATCCAAAATAATAAACAACTCCATCAAATCCTCATTCACATTACTCGTCGCCGTTTGCACCACAAAAACATCACAACCCCGCACCGTCTCCGTCGGCTTCGCATAAATCTCATTACAAGCAAACCGCGAAATAAACATCCCGCCCAAATCCACCTTCAAAAACTTCGCAATCTCCTCCGCCAATTGCGGATGAGAAGACCCCGAGAAAATTTTAATCATTCGTTTTGCCATAGCAAAAACAAACTAACACAAACCCAATCAAGCACGCAAACAAACCACCCCATACTCCTCAAAACTCTGCACAAAACTTTCCAAATCTTTCGCCACCTTCAAACCAAATTGCTCACCATCCACTCGTCCACCGAAATCCAAAAGACGCACATTCATCCGCGGCGCCACTAACACCGAAACAACTTGCTGCAAACCCTTCTCCAACAACCCTTCACCCAAAACCACCGGCAACTTCCCCGCCAAACAAAACCCCGCCGCCGCCGCCAACATATTCCGCTCACCCTGACCAAAATGCATCACACGCGCCGGAAAAAAATTCTCAAACTCACTCACCAAACTACCGTCCTTCAAATCCCCCACTAACAAAACCATATTTTGATAGCTCTTCCCCAAATACAACAATTGTGACTTATAATCGTTCATTCAATATTTTTTTAAACTTCCCTTCAATCGCACCAAACTCACCGGCACTAAAAAACGACCGCGCATAACTCTGCTTCCCTTCAGCAAAATCCACCCCCTTCGCCAAAACCGTCTTACACCACAAACAAACCGGCCGTCGCACCGTCGTAAACGAACGCGAAAACCCATTCAACACCTCCTCAAAATTATGCCCATTCATCACTCGCACCAAAGAAAAACCAAACGCCGACAACTTATCATAAATCATCGCATCAAACCCCGGCCGATTATCATCCACCACACAAACCAAATTATCCAACCTCTGCTCACTCGCCATCATCATCGCCTCAAACACCTGCCCATTTTCAAAATCACTATGAGAAAGCATTACATAAACCCGCCCATTCTTCTTCTCCGCCTTCAACGCCAAAGCCATCCCCAAAGCCACCGACAAACCTTGCCCACCTACAAAATTCACAAAACTCACGCCCGGAATCTTATCACCTTGCTTCATCGCCAACATCGCCCCTTCCTTCGCCAAAAAATCCAACTCTCCAACATCAAAAAATCCCATATTCGCCAAAACTCCATACAACACCGGCGCCGCATCACCATTACCCAAAACAAAATAATCCCCTTCATCCATCACCGCCCGCCCCGCCAATTGACCAAAATACAAAGCACAAAGCAACTCCACCGCCGACATCGCCTCACCCATCCCCGAAATCCCCGCCTTACTAATCGCCCGCAGTGACAAAAGCCGCATTTCTGCGGCTTTACTTTCCAAATCATTCACGGCAGTAAATGTCTGCCGAATGCCATTATGCTCTCTCATCTTCACCGTATACATGTAAATATTCGCCTTTATCATAACTAAAAATTTCATCAGCCTTGAAAAAACGCTTCACTTCAGCTTCCGCTGACTCCACGCTATCCGAAGCATGAATCACATTACAAGAAACACTCATCGCATAATCCCCACGAATCGAACCAGCTTCCGCCTCGCGCGCTTTTGTAATACCCGTAATCTTGCGCACCGCATCAACAACTTGCAAACCTTCCACACACATCGCCACTACTGGCGAACTTTGCATAAAACTCGAAACCCCTGGGAAAAACGGCTTATCCGCAATATGCGCATAATGCTCACGCAAAACCGCTTCGTCCAAAGACATCATCTTCATCGCCACCAACTTCAACCCCTTGCGCTCAAAACGCTCCACAATCTTCCCCACCAACCCACGTTGAATCCCATCCGGCTTAATCAAAATCAAAGTTCGTTCCTTTACTCCAGCCATAAAAGATTTGTTAAAATTTGTGCGACCATACTAGCAAGCACAAATCCAATCGTCCAACGAAAAATTAAGCCACCGCAGGCTCCTCTTTCATTAGACTAATAATCTT
>CAZVOZ010000048.1:0-5834 GCA_964629065.1 uncultured Candidatus Peribacteria bacterium | reverse complement strand
TCTAATAAGGTGTGTGGCAGGTCGCTACTTTGGTTTGCCAATCGAGGGCGACGGATCGAATTGATTTGGAGGAATTTGCTTGAAAAATTAGTTTTATATCTCCCCTACATCCCCCGCGCCCATTGTGATGACGAGGTCGTAGTTTTGATGATGCGTGGCGAGCCATTGGGTTGTGGCTTCTAATCCACCACCATCTTTCGCTTTGCTGAAAATCATAGAATTACGATCTACTGCGTCAACTGCAGAGCTCTCTTGTCGCCGTATGTTACTATACGGCTCCGGCGTTCGCTCTTTGTTTCCTTGTATCTCATTAATTCTATGATTTTCAGATGTGTTTATTTTTTGGACTAAATCATTAACGCTGACTTTGACTACATCGGCGTCGCTGTCACGGACGCGGTAGATGTTGGGGATGATGACTTCGTCGGTGTCGTCGAAGCTGGCGGCGAATTGGTCGAGGAGTTCGTAGGTGCGGCTGTATTGGTGGGGTTGAAAAATGGTTAATATTTTGGCTTCCGTGCCGTATTTTTCGCGCAGGGCTTTGAGGGTCGCGCGGATTTCGGTGGGATGGTGGGCGTAATCGTCGTAAAAGTGGGTGTGGCCGCGGAGGCCTTTGTATTCCATGCGGCGCCAAGTGCCTTGGAAGGATTCGAGGGCTTTTTTTGTGGTGGCGTGAGGTATTTCGAGAAGAGTTGCGGCTTGGCTGGCGGCGGTGGCGTTTTTGAGATTGTGTTGGCCGGGAATTTGGAGTTGGAAGTTTTCGATGTTTTGCCAGCGAGTGATGTGGGCTTTGGATTCGGCGACGGCTTTTTGGCTGTTGTTGTCGTTTTGGTCGACGACGATGTGGGCAGTTTCGGGAAGGGAGTCGGCGAGGGTTTTGAAGGCTTGGATGTAGTTGGCTTCGTTTTTGTAGTAGTCGAGATGTTCGGCTTCGATGTTTGTGATGAGGAGGATTTGGGGTTTGAGGTGGGAGAAGGATTCTTTGTATTCGCAGGCCTCTATTAGAAGGTATTTGCTTTGGCCGAGGCGGTAATTTTGATTATTGATTTGGGGGACTTTTGTGCCGATGACGATGGTTGGGTCGAGGCCGGCTTCGATGAGGATGAGGGCGAGCATCGCGGTGGTGGTGGATTTGCCGTGGGTTCCGGCGACGGCGATGGTGAAGTAGTTTTCGCTGAGGCGGCCGAGGGCTTCGGGGTAGGTGAGGCACTGCAGGCCTTTTTCGCGTGCGGCGGCGAGTTCGGGATTTTCTGCAGGGATTGCTGGCGAATAAATGACGAGGTTTTGATCGGTGATGTTGGCGGCGTTGTGGCCGATGGAGATTTTTGCGCCTTGTGCTGCGAGGTTGTCGGTGAGGTCGGAGGCTTTTTGGTCGGAGCCGGAGATTTGGTGACCTTGTTGTAAGTATATTTGGGCGAGGGCGGAGACGCCGATCCCGCCGATGCCAATGAAATGGACTTTTTGCATGGCTTTATTGTATGCTTTCGTGGATGAAATTTACAAGCACAAACAGTTTCACGAAGCTGATTATCATTGGCGAGTTGATGCTTTTGAGTTATTTGATTTTTTCGTTGACGAGTAATGTTTACGAGTCTTATAAGGTGGATAGTTATATTGAAAAGTTTGAGGAGGAGAATGCGAAGTTGGCGGCGGAAATTCGGCAGCAGAATGCGGATTATTTGTATTTTACTTCGCCGGAATATATTGATCGGATTGCGAAGCAGAATTTGGGGTTAGTGAATCAGGGTGAGCAAGTGATTGTGTTGGCGCCGGAGGTTTTTGGGGAAGTTGCGGGTGAGGAAGTGGTGGATGATGGGTATTTTGCGGTCTTTTCGGGGAATTCGAATGTGCAGGATTGGTGGGAGTTCTTCTTTGGCGCATAGAGGTTACTGTAATTAAAACTTAATATATGATTGTACGGAAATTTGGTGGGACATCGATGGGGACGGTGGAGTCGATTCGGCAGGTGGCGGAGATTGCGCGGCGTGGTGGGGCGGTTGTGGTGTCGGCGAGTTCGGGGACGACGGATCAGTTGATTGCTTTGGGGAAGGCCGCTTTGGGTGGGGAGAGTTTTGAAGAGGGTTTAATGGCTTTGATGGCGCGTCATGCGGAATTGGTTGCGGGTTTGGGTGTGGCGACGGATTTGAGTGTTTTTGAGTCTCGGTTGAGGGCAGTTTTGAGTGGTGAAGTGTCGATGGATGAGGTGCAGAGTTTTGGTGAGAGGATGAGTGCGCGGATTTTGGCAGATTATTTGGTTTCGATTGGTGTGGATTCGGAGGCGATTGATGCTTTTGAATTGGTGCGGACGGATGATAATTTTGGTGAGGGGAATGTGGATTTTGAGAAGAGTTATGAGTTGATTAGTGCACGCGTTTTGCCGTTGGTGGAAGCGGGTGTTGTGCCGGTGATTACGGGTTTTATTGGGCAATCGGTTAGTGGGAAATATATTATTTTGGGGCGTGGAGGAAGTGATTATAGTGGGGCGATTGTGGCGGGAGCGGTTTCGGCGGAGGAGTTGGAGATTTGGACGGATGTGGATGGGATTTTGAATGCCGATCCGCGGTTGATTGCTAGGGCGAAGGTTTTGTCGCAGTTGTCTTATAATGAAGCGGGAGAGTTGGCTTATTTTGGGGCAAAAGTGTTACATCCAAAGACGATTTTGCCGGCGACTTCGAAAGGGATTCCGGTGCGGATTGTGAATACTTTTAATGTGGAGGCGACGGGAACGGTGATTAGTGCGGCGGTGGAGGAGTCGTTGAAGTCGGTGACTTATCGAAAGGGTGTTTCGATTGTGAATATTTATTCATTGCGGATGTTGGATGCGCATGGGTTTTTGGCGCGGATTTTTGCGGTGTTTGCGCGGCATAATGTGGTGGTGGATGTGGTGACGACTTCGGAAGTGAGTGTTTCGGCGACGGTTGATGGAGTGGTTTCGGAGGATTTGGTAAAGGAGTTGCGAGAATTTGCGAATGTGGAAGTGGAGAGTGGTTTGGCGATTGTTTGTTTGGTTGGCGAAGGGATTCGTTCGCGTGGTGGTTTATTGGGGGAATTGTTTAGCGCGGTGGCAGAGCATGATGTGGCGATGGTTTCGCAAGGGGCTTCGAAGAGGAATGTGACTTTTTTGGTGGCGGAAAGCGAGGCGGCGGAAGTGGTGACGAAGATTTTTAATAAATTTTTCCAATGATTACTTTAGGTTTGATCGGTCATGGCGGAATGGGAAAAGCGGTGGAACGGGTGGCTGTGGCGCGCGGTTTTGTGGTGAAAATTTTGGGGCGGGGTTTTGGGGTGGAAGATTTGGCGGATTGTGATGTGGTGATGGATTGTTCTCTTCCGGATAGTGTGATTGAGAATGTGAAAATGTGTATTGAGGCCGATAAAAATTTGGTAATTGTGGCTTCTGGTTGGTATGAAAGGTTGGATGAGGTGAGGGCGATGGTGGAGGCGAGCGAGATTGGGGTTTTGTGGTCGGGGAATTTTTCGATTGGGGTGGCGATGTTTTTGAAGGTGGTGGAAGAGGCGGCGAAGTTGGTGAATCGCTTTGAGGAATATGATGTTTGGGGGCATGAGATTCATCATTTTAATAAGATTGATAGTCCGTCGGCGACGGCGAAGAGTTTGGAGAAGGTTTTGTTGGCGAATATTGAGAGGAAAACTGCAGTGGTGGAGGATCGATTGGAACGGAAGCGGCGGCCGGAAGAGATTCATTTTTCTTCGGTGCGCGGTGGGGCGGTGAATTTTGCGCATACGATTGGGTTTGATAGTGAAGCGGATACGGTGACGGTGACGCATAGTGCGAGGAATCGTGAAGGGTATGCTTTGGGGGCGGTGAAGGGTGCGGAGTGGGTTTTGGGTAAACGCGGGTTCTTTTCGATGGAAGAGTTTTTGAAAATTAATAATTAAGAATTAAAAATTATGGAAAATAGGAAATATGCAGGGACTTGGACGGCTTTGATTACGCCTTTTCGGGCGGATGGGTCTGTGGACGAAGCGGCTTTGCGTCGGTTGGTGCAAAGGCAGATTGAGGCGGGTGTGACTGGTGTTGTGCCGGTGGGGACGACTGGTGAATCCCCCACTACTTCGGCGGCGGAAGATGCGCGGATTTTTGAGATTGTGGTGGAGGAGGCGGCGGGGCGCGTGATGGTGATGGCGGGAACGGGCAGTAATTGTACGCGCGAAGCGATCGAGCATACGCGGGCGGCGAAGGCGGCGGGAGCGGATTGTTGTTTGGTGGTTAGTCCTTATTATAATAAACCGACGCAGGAAGGTTTGCGGCGGCATTTTTTGGCGGTGGCGGAGGTGGGTTTGCCGGTGATTGTTTATAATATTAAGGGGCGAACGGGTGTGAATATTGAGACGGAAACTTTGATGGAGTTGGCGAAGCATGAAATGATTGTGGGTGTGAAGGAAGCGAGTGGTGATTTGGCGCAGATGCAGGCGGTGATTGATCAGCGGCCGGCGGATTTTACGGTGTTGTGTGGGGATGATGGTTTGACTTTGGAGTTGATTAAAATGGGTGGTGATGGAGTGGTTTCGGTGGCTTCTAATATTGTACCGGATAAGGTTGCGGAGATGGTGCGACTGGGTTTGGCGGGAGATTTTTTGGAAGCGGAAAAAATTCATGCTTATTTAGCGAAGTTGTTTGATGATTTATTTGTGGAAACGAATCCGATTCCGGTGAAGTATTTGGCGGCGCGAATGGGGCTTTGTGATGAGGTTTGGCGCTTGCCGATGTGTGAGCCGTCGGCGAAAGGGAAAGAGGTTTTGGAACGAATTATTACAGATTACAAATTATAATATGAATCAGCAGGTTATTTATTATCCGCGGGAAGCGGTGCTGGAGGCGGTGAGTCAGTTTGAGACGCCATTTTTTCTGTATGAAGAAGCTCGGTTGCGGGAGAATTGTCGTAATTTTCGGGGAGCTTTTGAGGAATGTTTTAAGGATTTTTGGCCTTTGTATGCGGTGAAGGCGAATGCAAATCCGCGGGTGATGGAGATTATTGTGAGTGAAGGGTTTGGTTTGGATTGTTCGAGTGAGTCGGAGGCGTGGCTTGCAAAGAGTTTGGGGGCGAAGGGGATGTATACGGCGAATTATACGCCGGTGCAGGAATTGGCTTATGCGCAGGAATGTGGAATGGTGTTGAATTTGGATGATGTGAGTATGGTGGATTTTTTGGAGGAATTGGGGCGGCCGGAGGTTTTGTCGTTTCGGATTAATCCTGGTGTTGGGGCTGAGGGAGATGGGACTTTGTCGATGGCGGGTGCGGATGCGAAGTATGGTGTGCCTTTTGAAAAGGCAGCGGCGGCTTATGCGGCGGCGAAGGAAAAAGGTGTGAAGAGATTTGGAATTCATATGATGACTGGGAGTAATGTTTTGGATGAGGGGTATTTTGCGGTGATGGTGGAGCGATTGTTTGAAGTGATGGCTGATGTGAAGGCGCAGACGGGAGTTGAGATTGAGTTTATGAATATTGGTGGTGGGTTTGGTGTGCCTTATCGGCCGGAGCAAAAGAGTTTGGATTTGGGGCGCGTGGCGGAGAGTTTGCGCGAGGTGTTTGATCGTTGTTGTGCGAAATTTGGATTGAAAGAGCCGCAGTTGATTGCGGAGCCGGGGCGATATATTGCCGCGGATATGGGTTTTTTGGTGACGAAGGTGGAGGTGATTAAGGATGGGTATAAGAAGTTTATTGGCGTGGATGCTTCGAGCAATGATATGCCGAGGCCTTCGATTTACGAAGCTTACCATCACGTGTCCGTCTTGGATGGTGGGTCGGAGGGCGAAGTTGTTTCAGTCGTGGGGAAGATTTGTGAAAATTGTGATCAGTTTGCGAAAGATC
>CAZVOZ010000047.1:0-5958 GCA_964629065.1 uncultured Candidatus Peribacteria bacterium | reverse complement strand
TACTACTACAACAGCGAACAAGACCTCGCCCAACTCGACCGCGGCCTCCAAAAAGTCTTCGAAACTTTTAACTTTTAACTCTTAACTTTTAACTAACCTTGGACCTCTACTCCGAAACCATCCTCGACTACTACAAAAACCCTCGCCACAAGGGAAAAATCGCCAACGCCCAAGGCCACGCCATCGAACACAACCCTTCCTGCGGCGACATTATTGAAATCTTCCTCAACTTCGACGACCAAGGCCGCGTCAACGAAATCGCCTTCGACGGCCACGGCTGCGCCATTAGCCAAGCCGCCACCTCCATGCTCACCGAAGACCTCCTCGGCAAAACCGCCGCCGAAATCAACGCCATCGACAACCAACAAATCTATGATATGCTCGGCGTAGAAATCTCCGCCGGCCGGGTCAAATGCGCCTTGCTCGGATTAGTCGCCGCAAAAAATGCAATAAAAACCCCACAATGACCAAAGAAATCACCCCCGTCGACATCGCCGACCGCAGCGAACCTTACTGGAAAGAACTAAACAAAATCATCGACCCCGAACTCGACCTCGGCATCGTCGACCTCGGCCTGATCTACCAAGTCCACATCGACGCCCAAGGCCACGCCCTCGTCTACATGACCCTCACTTCCCCCGCCTGCCCCGTCGGCCCATTCCTCGTCCAACAAGTCCAAGACCGCATGCTCATGTACAAAGGCGTCAAAACCGCCGAAGTCGAAATCGTCTGGGAACCATTCTGGAACCACGACATGGTCGACCCCGAAATCCGCGACATGATGTTCGGCATCTAGCTTGCAACCTCAAAGCTTGTTGAATTTGACTGAATCACTACTTCATTGTGTATATCAATAAAGTCGCGAAAAGAATCATTAAGATCTGGCACGCAATCTCTAGCCAGTTGACCAATTTTTCTTCTGGCTTCACAATCATTCGCACATGATAGAAGTTGGTTAACCCATATTGAATGAGTATTTTCAGCAAATACTGGCAACAATATGGCAGAATCTGGAGAAGCAAATGCTCTATGCCCTCCTTCCACAGGCAGTAGACATGGTAGACCTGAAGACATCATTTCGGCAATTGCTTGTCCGAAAGTTTCATAAGGACTTGGCGCAATACCAATATCTGCAGATCGAATAATTTTTGCTACATCCTCAGGAGGCAGCTCACCAAGCATAATAATTCCTTCCTGACCTAAGTCGCTAAGCATATCAGCGTAATATGAGTTATTGCCTACAACCACTAATCTCACTGATGGTTTTTCCTTTTTAGCTTCTCTATAAGTTTGGAGAACAGCCTCTGATTCTTTTGCCGGTGAAAATCGCCCCACAAATATCATCACAAAATCATTAATGCCTATTCCATATTGTCTTCTAATAGCCTTAACCTCATCCTCTGATTCTGAAGGTTTATAAGCTTGTTTATCAATTCCACCTTTTAAAACAGAGTATCGTGCTTCTATTCCCCATTGCTCTAACTCATTTTGTGAATTAGGTGATCTTACTATTACCAAATCTAACCTCTTTACTAATCTAGAAATTTTTTTTCTTGTGATATCACAAAGTCTATCTATCTTATCAGCAGTGAGACCAAGCTCTTCTGTAGCTTTTTTCACCAACATACCTGGATGAGTATGAATAGTTGCAACTATAGGCACTTGATTATTCTGCGCCCATTTTTGGGCCACGCTAGCATTAGGCGCTCCCAATGTTGAGAGACTTAGAACATCAGGACGGAATGTATCTAAATATTGAGTTAGAGAAATTGGAGCTATACCACCGTGAGTTTGCGCAGTTGGCGGCAAATTATGATAAACCATCCTCTCAGGAGCAAATACTCTCACATTATCAGCATCTAAACCTAAATATGAAGGGGAAGTAGTCAATAAATGAAGATCCACCCCAAATCTTTGGGCTTCGATTGCAAGGTTCGAAGTAAATTTCACGGTTCCATTCGTAATTGCCTGCTCACCATTTTCTGTCATTGTATGACCAAAGGCATCACTTACTAAAGCTATCTTATTTTTTCTTTCGGGCATTAAGTAAATTCAGCGGATTTGAGTATGTTACCATTCCAATTTCATCATCAGTTAATTCGCACTCCCTTCTGAGAACTTCAGCGCACATTTTCATAGTAGATGCAGAACCTGCAAGGGTTCCTGATGTCTGAGAGTAAATTACACCAGATTCATGTAGTATTAATTCATTGCCAGCCCAATTATATCTTCCCGGTTCTAATCCAGCTATTGGTGCGGCATCACTTGTTACAATAAATCTTCCTAGCCCTTTCGCTCTTAGTGCCACCTTTATAAAATTAGTAGGTAAGTGATGTCCATCTGTGATAAACATTCCTGTCAATTGGTCATTGGCAAGCTGATCGACTATGGGGTTACTAGTCCTAGATAGGATTTTTGGAATACCATTCCCTAGGTGTGTTGATGCTTTAGCACCAGCCCGTACAGCTAGCTCTATCTCCTCCGTACTAGCTAAATGGTGTCCTAAAGAGACCACAATTTGATTTTCAACTAAGAATTTGATCAGCTCTATAGCTCCATCTAACTCAGGTGCAAGAGTCACAATAGCAATGGCTCCGTCTGCTCGATCAATCATAGATTGCATCGCTCTGATATCTGGTAATTTACTATGTTCCCTAGGGTGACAACCAATTGCTCCATCAATTGGAGAAATAAAAGGCCCCTCAAGATGAATCCCAAGCATTTGGTCTCCTAATTGTCCATTAATATATCTAGCCAGTAATGTCAGATTTCTCTCATAGACATCATGAGATGAAGTAATGATTGTAGGACAAAATGCAACCGTACCTTGGTCTGCCAATAAGTCAGTTGCTCTTTTAACATCATCACCTGTTAATTCCGGAGATGAAAAATCTACACCGCCATATCCATTTACCTGTAAATCAACATATTCCGACATTACTTTAATTTAACGAATGGATTATCACCATAATGGATAGATACAATTGCACCCTCATGCTCTAGAGATAATCTAGCTGCTTCTGATACCAGCTCATGCTCTGCAGTATTATTAGGTGTTGCGATTAAACCATCACTATCTATTTTTCTAATCAATGACTGACGAAGTGCCAATTGTTGATCAGGCGATACAGCTGCCGCTCTAGCTTTTATATCATTGATAGCCTCCACTATTGCCGCTACAGATCTATATCCGTAACCAACAGGTCTAAGACCCTGGCCTTCCCATGGCACAAGTTGAAAGAAATCAGGACTAACAAATTGAAATTGCCTATGGCCTCTATCATCAGGCGCTGCAAAAGAATACGAAGATCCTCTAAACTGATCATCATGTTTTAACATTGAAGTTCCGCCATCTCTCTCGAAGAACATTCGAATCCCTTGATCATTACTACCAGCCCCTTCATCTGGATAACCCAAGCCGTTAATCATAGATAAGGTAGCATCATTTTCATAAGTAGTAAGACTGTTTGTCCACATGTAGCCCTCATTGCCATTAGGAAATTTTCCTTTAAAACCTTTCACCGATAGCTCTTTAACTCTCAACCTAGTAATAAAATTAACCAGATCAATATAATGACATCCAACATAAGTATAAGGATCGGCATTTTCAGGCGTAAACCAATTTTGAAAATTGGAACTACGATATCCGTATGGCTCAATCATACTTGCATCTCCTACCGCAAATTCTCCGAACCTCCCCTCTTGATAATATTTTCTCGCCATTAAAGAACGATTATCAAATCGTTTATGATATTCTACTCCAACAAACAAACCTCTATCATGTGCAGCAGTGGCTATATCCAAGGTGTCTTGAAATTTTTGAGTAAGAGGTTTAACCGATAAAACATTCTGCCCTCCATCCAGAGCTGCCATAATTGCTTCATGATGCATATGATCTGGCAGGCATACTACAACTGTGCCATCTGGATCCTGATCTCGAATAACCTCCTTATAAAGATCTGCGTTTTGCTCATCTGCAGAAACATCAAAAGCGGGAGAGGGTGTAAAACTTCGATCTGGAAAAGCTGTAGCCAATAAAGTATTGTCTCTAACTGCTCTTACAGTATTTGCACTCCTCGTACATACCGTAATATCACCAATTCGCCCGCCCCTTTGAAGTTGATAGAGAGAAGGTAAAAGAACTTCCTGCACATACATTCCTCCTCCAACAATTGTTACATCTCCTATTGGTGAAATTGGTCGCTCCATTGACATAATTTATAGCTTTTCAAAAATAATTAGAGACCACCTTGCCATATATTGCACAGCATTGCAATATAATATATTCTGGCCATTGTAATTAACAATCGAGTTGAAAATTAAAGAGCGACAAATTGGGCATATGTTTATGGTGGCTGAGACATCGTTATATGCCTTATTTCCAATTATTGTTGCCTATGTAACAAAAGTAATGCCACCAATATTATTTGCAGGAGTAAGCACTTTAGTTGCTGCCGTTTTTTTAGGGATATACCTTTTAGCTACGAGGGGTTTCAAAAACCTAGAAATTAAAAAGTTAAGAAAACACATTTTAATAGTAACTATTTTTATAGTTGTACTACCTTCAATCTTTATTTTTTGGGGAAGCAGTATTACATCAGGCCTCAATACAGCTATTCTACTTCAATCAGAAATGTTTTTTGCTATTTTTATATGTGGTTTTTTTGCATGCGAGTCTATCACTTGGAATAAGATTCTTGCTGCAATACTAATAGTTTCAGGAAGCTTGTTAGTTATGTATGAAAAAGGAGGAGAGGTTAATTATGGAGATCTATTAATAATACTCGGCACGGTATTTTTACCCATTGGCAATATTTACGCAAAAAAGGCCTTAGAGTTAACTAATCCTGCGCTTTTATTATTTGCCAGAAGTTTTCTCGGGGGAATAGTATTGATTTTAATTAGCTTCATTTTTGAACACTCCTATCAAAGTTTATGGCCCGATTTATTGAAAAATTATCCATTGATACTTATTAATGGTGCAGTAGTTTATTGTTTATCAAAATTACTATGGTACGAAGGGTTAAAAAGAATAGAAATCAGTGAAGCTAGCTTAATAAGCTTAGGAATATATCCAATTATCAGCATGATATTGGCTATAATTTTTCTTAATGAAACACCGCTACCAAAACATATTATTGGCTTAGGGGTTATACTTTTTGGAGTATTTCTCGCCGTACAAAAAAATATTACAAATCTTAGAAATAGCGACCAATCCTTTTAATTCATCTCCCAGATAAAATCAAACACCGCCTCAATCGTTTTATACAAAGTCGCACTATCAATCACAATGCCGTAAATCTGCTTGTGAAAATCCACAATCGCCACCTCACTCTCGCCAAAAAGCACAATCTCCGCATGCAAATCAAACGGATGCTTCTTCACAATCTTCGTCCGCCGATTCGCCACCGAATCCTGCGCTTGATAACGCTTCGCAAAAGCACTATCCGCCGTAATCACCCGACTAAACACCCCATATTTTTTCTTCGCCTCGACATATCGCCCGCGAAAAAAATCCCGCACCACCTCCGGCAAACGATTAATTTTAATAAACGCCTTCTGCTGACCACCCTTGCGCAAAGTCTCTTCGTACAAAGTAATAATCGATTGATCCCCTTCATATAGCCGAATCTTCGGCTTCACAAAACTGGATTTTTTAACCGACTTAAGTTCTTCAACAAACAAACTCGCCATCTTCTTTTCCGCCAAAAGCGAACTAATCCGCCCCTCCACTTCATCCACAAAAACCTCCGGCGACACCGCCACATAAGCCAAAACATCGTTTACCTTCGTCTGCACAATCACCCCACGCTTCAACAAACGCTTCAAAGTCGAATAAACCGTCGTCCGATCCACCTTCGTCCGCGCCGCTACCGTACTTGCAAACGACTGCCCATGCTCATAAATATCCAAATACACCTTCTCATCATTCCGATTAAACCCCTGATTTTTCAAAAA
>CAZVOZ010000046.1:0-6128 GCA_964629065.1 uncultured Candidatus Peribacteria bacterium | reverse complement strand
ATCACATCTAATTTTTGTAAAACCAATTCTTGAAAATTCATAGCAAAATTATAAATGAGCAAGCAAAAAATTTGCAATAGCCTAAGGCAAAATGACACTAAAATGTCATTCTTTATTCCGACATCGCCCAAACCCTCCATTTTCTTTTTGACCAATTGCAAAAGCAAAAATAATTCTGTAGATTCAATCCATGAATCCATGGCACGACCTACATTTCGGCAAAAAAGCACCGGAAATTGTTACCGCTATTATCGAAATTCCTAGCGGCTCAATCGCCAAATATGAACTCGACAAAGAAAGCGGCTTACTAATGCTAGATCGCGTCATGTCCGGCGCCGTATTTTACCCCGGAAACTACGGTTTAATACCAAAAACCTATTGCGGCGACAAAGACCCCTTAGACATTTTAGTACTATCTAAAGCCAGCATTTACCCACGCTGCCTCGTCGACGCCCGCGTCATCGGCGTTATGGAAATGATCGACAACAACGAAGTCGACGACAAAATCATCGCCGTCGCCGACCAAGATCCGTATTACAAAGATGTCCACAGCCTCGAAGACTTACCAAAAATCCAAGTCGCCCAAATCAAAGAATTTTTCGAAAACTACAAAGCCCTCGAAAACAAAATCGTCGACATCAAAGAATTCGCCGACGCCGCCAAAGCAAAAAAAATCATCGAAGAAGCCATTGAGCTCTACAAAGTAACCTTCGGGAAATGAACCTACCGATCTTGCATGTAAAATGGTTTATCGAAAACCATCAAACCACCATCAACCCGATCTACAACTTCACCGAAACCCCTTTCATCATTTGGCTCAGCATCGTCGCCGTACTCGTCTTACTCGCGGCTTTCATCGACAAAAAAATCAAGCCGAAAGCCCCAAAATGGATTGAAAAAATCCAAACACATCGTCCAAAACTGACTTACATTTTCCAAGCCCTCGTCGGTGCATCACTCATCTTTGCCAGCTACAACAACGCCATTTTAGCACCACATTATCCCGCCGAAGCCGCTCTACCAATCCTCAAAACCCTTCAAACCCTCGCCGGCCTAATCCTTATAGGCAACTTCGCCTTGCCCCTCGCCGCTGGCCTCATTGTCGCAATCTACCTCGGCACGATCTATCACTTTGGCATTATTGAAGCCATCGACTACATCAACCTCCTTGGCATCGCCGCATTTTTACTTTTAATTAACCGCAAAGACACCAGCCAAAAATTCGCCATACCAATCCTCCGCATCACCACTGGCCTCGCACTATTTATACTAGCCTTCTCTGAAAAACTACTATACCCCGACAAAGCCTATGAATTTCTCACAAAATACCCCTTAAACTTCATGTCAGAAATGGGTGTCGCAAATTTCAGCGACAAGCTTTTTACTCTTTCGGCAGGATCAATGGAAGCCGCCTTCGGCCTAATCCTTATCTTCGGCTTCATTACTCGCATCAATATCGCCACACTCACAATCTTCTTCCTTATGAGCAATGCCTTCTTCTTTATTCAAGGCCATCCACAAGAAGGAATCATCGAATTAATGGGACACCTACCAGTCATCGCCAGCGTAATCATCTTTATCACCTACGGATCCGGCAAGAAAGAACAAACTTCCGCAAACTGAGCGACCCCTCTCGTGAAACAATAATGTGATCCAAAAGCTCAATCCCTAAAATTTCACCGGCCTCAAAAAGCCGCCGCGTCACTTCATAATCTTCACGCGATGGCGTTAAAATACCCGAAGGATGATTATGACAAACAATAATTTGCGCACTACTTGCCCGAATCGCCGGCTCAAACACCTCGCGTGGATGCACAATACTCGCATTCAACGAACCGATCGAAATAATTTTCCGCTCAATCAATTGCGACCGCACATCCAAATAAAACACCACAAAGTGCTCCCTCTTTTCACCACGCAAATCACGCATCTCCCGCCAAACAGCTTGTCGCGATAAAATCAATTGCGTTTGTTTTCCATGTAAAAATCGCCGCGAAAACTCCAAACCAGCCAAAATCCTCGCCGCCTTCACCGGCCCCACACTCGGAAAAGCCATCAATCGCTCAAGAGACAAATCCGCTAAATCCCCTCGCGAAAACACCTTCAATAAACCGCGTGCTACCGCCAAAGCATTTTTCCCTTTTGCTCCAGTATTCAAAATCAAAGCCAAAAGCTCATCATCTCTCAAACGATCACCGCCAAATTTAAAAAACTTTTCTCGTGGTTGCATACACCAAGCATAACAAACCAACTTAAAATTTTTCTAAAATTTTCTCAAACAAAACTCCTCCACTCTTTGGCTTAAAATAACCACCCTGCCTAGCAAAAATGTCAATTCATCACCAGAAATCTCATAGGACCGCTCATACCTTGCATCAACATAAGCACGGCGCAAAAGTTCGAACAATCGCCGCTCCTCCATCGCATCAACACCAGCAAAAAACACTTTCCAAATATCTGGATCAACTTCTTGAGCCCGCTCCATCAAACTCTTCAAATCGTGGGTTTTCGGCCGATAACCAGTATAAACCAACAACAAAGCCGCCACAAACCTCTCAACCGCTTGATGCAAATTAAAAGCCGCATTACTCAACCTCCCCTTCTTCAGATTTTCCCGACAATCATCCAAAAAATAATTCGCACTAGAAAACCAATAATCATAATCTTGCTTCGCCAAATCTTTCTTTTCATTTTCAGTCAGAATCCGCGGCTCTGCCAATTCATAATTCCCAGCATCATAAAGCAAAACACCTTCCTTTTTCACCTCAGAATAAAAATAACGCCCCAAAGCCAATTGCTCATTCACATCATGAATATTATCTACAATCAAACTAATCCATGTCCGCACGCCTTGCTTATAACATTCCGATTCGATCGCATCCCAAACACCAAAATCCTCCTCCATCTTTTTATTCTTCACCACAATCAACAAATCGAAATCACTATTATACTCATAAACATTGTCATCCTTCACATATTTATGTGAAACCCAAGAATCCTTTACATGACTACCAAAAAGAATCACCATTTCCACCTTGGCATGTTCCAAAATAATCGCCAAAATCTTCTCCAACTCATCCCTTTTGTATTCCGGCAAATTCCCTAAAACCTTATTCATAAGATCATTTTTTCAATCTCCGCCAAAATAATTTTCTCCACTTCACTCAAACAACCTTCCACATCACCCCATTTATTTTCAACTTGATAATCACATTCCAAAGCCAAATCCAACTCCATTTTCGCACTATTCAACCTCTTCGCCAATTCATCATCAGAAATTTGACCTCGTCGCAAAATTCTTTGCTTCAAATCTTCCAAATCACTCACCTTCATAAAAATCGACACCAAATTTTCCGCAGGAACAACCTCGCGAATCGAATGGAAGCCCTGAATATCAACTTCACGCAACACCATCGCCCCAGATTCCAAGCCATTCATAATCTCCGCTTTCGCCGTCCCATAATAATTATCTGAATGCACCGTCGCATATTCTAGCAATTCCCCAGCCGCAATCATTCGTTCAAATTCCTCACGCGAAACAAACTTATAAACCTCACCGTCGCGCTCCCTTGGACGCATTTCACGCGTCGTAAAAGAAACTGGATAAATAAAACCAGCATACTTTGACTTCAATCGCCCAATCACCGTGCCCTTTCCTGAACCAGAAGGACCAACAATCAAAATTAATTTCCCTGTCAACATGGCGGAAGTATACAAAAACTTGCTTGAAAAAGAAATCAAAATTTGCTATAATTCACTAATTTATTCAGTCAATCGCTCATTGAAAAAAAGTCGCCAAAAAGTGAGGAGTGTCAGAGCCACAAAAAAACTGACTTTGACACTCCTTACTTTCATTCCTTCGCGGCCAACTACCGCAAAAACCTTCCCAGAAACTTCTCGTAAGTTACTTCACTGGGATCCTCATCCCTAAAAAGATGAAAACAAAAAGCAAAAACAAAAATAAACGGCTGGTGCAACCCGTTTCAAAATAATCCACCAAAGTAAGTAGGGAGGCGACACCGTAAGGGATAGTTGGTCTCTTACAAGCCGCTCTTAAAGAAGTAACTCTTTACAGAGCGATATGTTGGGGCGCCTATATCCACCTCTGATGCGTAATTTATTTCCATCATGTGACAAATAGATTTGGGCGCCCCTTACCAATTTTATTAAAATGGCAAATCGTCGATGCTGACTTCATCAGCACCACCAGCAGGAACAGGTTCCGGACCGAAGTCCTCATTTTTGCTTTGCTCAATTCCGCCAGCCTCTCGCTCCATCATCGGAGCAGCACCACCGCCGCGACCATCAAGCATAATCATATTATCAGCCACAATTTCCGTTCGATAGCGTTTCACACCATCCTCACCATCCCAAGAACGAGTCTGTAAACGACCTTCAATAAACACCTTCCCTCCTTTTTTCAAATACTGATTACAAATCTCTGCCAATTTCCGCCAAACCACAACATTGTGATATTCCGTTTTAGTTTGCTTTTGACCAGACTGATCAGTCCAAGTTAAATTCGTCGCCAAAGACAAAGTAACCACCATTGAGCCACCGGGGATCTGCCTCGCCTCAGGGTCGCGCGTAAGATTACCGATCAACTGCACTCGATTCAATGACATTGCCATATTATTAAAGTTAATGATAACTAAGGAAGTAAACAGTACTACCAAGATTTTCTAAACTCAAACTAAACGCCAATTAAGGCCTTGCAAAGAAAGTACTTCCATTGCACTTTTACAGAGATCCAAATGAGAATATCGAAAAACAAGGTAGCCAATAAAAAAACTAAGCATTACACTAATGGCCAACAGGCCGAAATAAAGAACATTTTCTCGCATGACTAAAAATTACGGATTTGAACTTGGAAGAAAAAAAGACCTTTGCCTCGCAGAACTAAAAAGCCTACTTGGAGCAAAAAGTTACCGCGAAACCCTCCACGGCATCGCCATCTTTGAAACAGAAAAAGATGATCTCCAACAATTCCTCAATCGCCTTGGCGGCACAATTAAAATCATCGAAATAATCGAAGAGTGCTCATTAAGCGAATTGAAAAACACCATCCAGCGCCTTCTAGAAGCGGAATTCGCCGACGCCTCAGGGAAGATACCTTTCTCTCTTTCCACCTATAATTTCAAAGGGCGACAATTTATTAATAGCAAAGACATCTTAAATTTTTCTAAAAAAATCTTAAAATCTTTGGGCCTCAATTCTCGCTTCGTGAACCAAGGCACGAAACCGCTCCGCCCTTCAACAATTTATAAAGCAAAAGTCATCCAAAAAGGCCTCGATTTATGCCTAATTCAGACCGAAAAATGTCTCAAGATTGGCAAAAGTGTGGCAATCCAAAATATCGACGACTACAGTTTGCGCGATTACAACAAACCAGCGCGCGATGCCCACATTGGAATGACGCCACCAAAGCTCGCCCAAATCATGATCAACCTCGCCGAACCAAGTAAAAAAATCTACGATCCTTTTTGCGGCACAGGCACTTTCCTGATGGAAGCCCTTTTAATGGGCAAACACGGCCTTGGCTCCGACCTCAACCCCAAAATGATCGAAGCCAGCGAGATCAACTGCAAATGGTTCTGCGACAAAAAACAACTCGAACCGAATTATCGCCTCTTCGAACGCGACGCTCGTTTCATCACTAAAGAGCTTGTTGGCGAAATCGACAGCATCGTCACCGAAGGCTACCTCGGCGAACCAGTCAGCGTCCTGCCTTCCCAAGACCAACGCGAAAAAACCTTACGCGAACTCGGTAACCTTCATCTTAATTGGCTCACAGCCGCGGCAAGAATCCTCAAACCCAAAGCAAAAATCGTAATGTGCTGCGCCGCTTTCCGCATCGGACAAAGACTTCAACAAATCCCCCACCTCGAAGACTTAATCAAAACCGCGGGCTTCAAAATCGAAGCCCGCTACATCTACGATCGCGACACCCAAACCGTTGCCCGCGAAATCCTCATACTCCAAAAATTTTAATCGAAAAAAAGATTGAAAAGCCTTTAGGTGTTCATTATACTCGCCATGCTGTTTTTCAACATTCCCGGGTGGCGCAGCGGTAGCGCAGCGCGCTGTTAACGCGTTGGTCGTCGGTTCGAATCCGACCCCGGGAGCCA
>CAZVOZ010000045.1:0-6262 GCA_964629065.1 uncultured Candidatus Peribacteria bacterium | reverse complement strand
TCGAAAACGCCCGCAACACCTGCGCCAAAATCCTCAACTGCAAACCGCTCGAAATCATCTTCACCCCCAGCGGCACTTTCGCCAACAACCTCGCCCTGCTCGGCTACTGCCGCGCCCACAAAACCGCGACAAAAAACCACCTCATCATCTCCGCCATCGAACACGCCTCCATCAGCGAAACCGCCAAACAACTGGAAAAAGAAGGCTTCGAAATCACCACCCTCCAACCAGACAACCAAGGCCTCATCGCCCCCGAAACCCTCGAACAAGCCATCACGCCCAAAACCCTCCTCATCTCGATCATCTACGGCCAAAACGAAATCGGCACACTCCAAGACATCGCGGCGCTCGCAAAAATCGCCAACAAACACAATATCCCCTTCCACAGCGACGCTTGCCAATGCGCCAATACCGAACCCCTCGACATTCAAAAACTCGGCGTTCAAATGCTCACCCTCAACGCCAGCAAAACCTACGGCCCCAAAGGCGCCGGCCTCCTCTTCAAAAATTCGAACATCGAACTCCAACCGATCACCTTCGGCGGCCATCAAGAAAACGGCCTCGTCCCCAGCACCCACAACATGTCCGGCATCATCGGCCTCACCAAAGCCCTCGAACTCGCCCAATCAAAGACCGAAACCGAACGCCACCGCCTCACCAAACTCCGCGACGACTTCATCCACGACCTCCTCCACCAAATCCCCAAAGCCCAAATCAACGGCCACCGCCAAAAACGCCTCGCCAACAACATCAGCCTCACAATCCCCCACCTCAACGGCCTCGAACTTCTCCTCAAACTGAACGACGAAAAAATCTTCGTCTCCACTGGCTCCGCCTGTTCAGCCAGCCAAAACAAGCCGTCGTCGATTCTGACAGCAATCGGCCTCGACCGCACCCAAATGCTCTCCACCATCCGCATCACCCTCGGCCACAGCACCACCGCCGAAATGCTAAAAAAAGTAGCCACCTCGATCATCAAAATCGCCAAAGAAAAAGAAAAAAACCTCTTCCAACAACTGTAAAGAAATCGACCAAAACCACTGTCAACTTCTTTTAATATTTTCCCCTTCCCCTCTTTTTCATTCCCCTGTATCATCCAAATTACCCACTAGATATAGTGTGTTGAATAATTCCAACCAACCATATCTAGTTTTTAGCTCCTTTATCTTTTTATCTCCTTATCTCTTTATCTTCCCCCTCATTCCTACGAAAAACCCCTCTCGTATCTGTAACTTGTCACCTCTAATCTGTAATCTCTAATTTGTAACCTGTAACTTCCCCCCCATGTCCCCTCTCATTCAAAAAATCAAAAAACGCAGCGGCGAAATCACTGAATTCGATCAAAGCAAAATCACCGAAGCGATCTGGCGCGCTGCCCAATCCGTCGGCGGCACCGACCGAGCTCTTGCCGAAAAAATCGCCAACCAAGTCACCACCGTCCTCGAAGTCTTCTTCAAAGGCGAAAACGACATCCCAAATGTCGAACAAATCCAAGACCTCGTCGAAAAAATCCTCATCGAAGGTGGCCACGCTAAAACAGCCAAAGCCTACATCCTTTACCGCGCCGGCCACAAAGACCAACGCGCTCGCCAAATGCAAATCCTCAACGGCGGCACCACAAAACTTCCCTTCAGCGAAAACGCCCTCACCGTCATCGCCGCTCGCTACCTCCAACGCGACGAAAACGGCGAAGTTTGCGAAACACCCGAAGGCATGTACGACCGCGTCGCCACCGCCCTCGCTTCCGTCGAAGCCGAACACAACAAAACACCGGAACAAGTTCAAAAAATCACCGACGAATTCAAAGAAGTCCTCTACAACTTCCAATTCATTCCTGCCGGCCGCACTCTCACTAACGCTGGGGGCAAAACCCGCCTCGTCGCCAACTGCATCGTCCTCCATTTTGAAGACAGCATGAACGGCATCTTCGGCACTTTGCACCAAGCCGCATTACTCCAACAAGCCGGCTCCGGCCTCGGCTTCGCTTGGCACCTCCTTCGCCCAGCTGGCACTCGCACCGGAAAAACCCAAGGAACGGCATCAGGCCCAGTTTCTTTCCTTCGCGCCTACAACGAATCCTTCGGCGTGATCAAACAACAAGGCCGCCACGGCGCTAACATGGGCGTGATGCGCGTCGATCATCCGGATATTTTGGAATTCATCGAAGCTAAATGGGAAGAAGGCTCTCTCGTCAACTTCAACATCTCTGTCGGCATGACCGACGCCTTCATGGAAGCCGTCAAAAGCGGATCGAAAGAACCTTGGCTCTGCGAATGGCAAGGCAAAAAAATGAAACCTCGTCGCGTCATCAGAAACAGCCGTGGAGCTTTCGTTGACGCCATCGAAGAAACCATGACCGCCAGCGAATTAATGGACAAAATCATCGAAGCCGCATGGCGCAATGGTGAACCAGGCGTACTTTTCCCCGATGCTGCCAACCGCACGAACCCAGTCCCTTCACTCGGCCGCCTCGAAGCCACAAACCCTTGCGGCGAACAATGGCTCCACGACGGCGATGTTTGTAACCTCGGATCAATCAACCTCGCCAAATTCGTCAAAAACGGCGCCATCGATGAAGCCGGCCTCATCCGCGCGACAAAAATCTCCACTCGCCTTCTCGACAATGTCATCGACCTCTCCGATTTCCCAGTGGAAAAAGTCAACCAAACCTTCCGCAACAACCGCCGCGTCGGCCTCGGCATCATGGGCTTCGCCGACATGCTCTACAAACTACGCGTTCCATACAACTCCGAAGCTGGCCGCGCCCTTGGTCGCCGCGTGATGAAAATCGTTAACGACGCTTCTCACGAAATGTCCGCCGAACTCGCCGAAGAAAAAGGCTGCTTCCCAAACTGGGAAAAAAGTATCTTCGGACCAAACGGCCAAAATGTCAAACGCCGCAATTCCGCGCTCACAACCATCGCCCCAACCGGCTCAATCTCCATGCTCCTCGATTGCAGCTCCGGCGTTGAACCATTCTTTGCCCTCGCTTACTTCAAACAAGTCCTCAACGGCCAAAAACTAATGTATGTAAACCCATACCTCGAAGCAGAACTAAAAAGCATCGGCCTTTACCAAGACCACATCATCGAACAAATTCAAAAAGAAGGCACACTCCAAAACATCAAAGAAATCCCCGCAGAAACTAAAGAAGTCTTCGTCTCTGCCATGGACATTAGCGCCGAAGACCACATTTTGATGCAAGCCGCCTTCCAAGAAAATGTCGACAACAGCATCAGCAAAACCATCAACTTCCCTTATTCCGCCACTCGCGACGATGTCCGCCAAGGCTACATTCTCGCTTGGGAAAAAGGCTTAAAAGGCTGCACCGTCTATCGTGACGGCTCACGCCAAGAACAAGTTTTGAACCTCCACAAAGAAGAAGAAAAAACTGAAGTCCAAGAAGAAACCGCTCCAGTCGAAATCGCCAAAGCGGTCGAAATCACTCCCCCACCCATCGCCAGCGTAGAAATCCGTGAACATCTTTCTTTAAGCAAAAAAGAAATCATCCAAAACAACGAATGCCCAGAATGCAAATCTTCCATCCAAATCTCTGAAGGCTGCATGCTCTGCCTTAGTTGTGGATTCACAGCTTGCGCTTTGTAGGAAAAAGTTGTAAAATCACAGCTTAAATAAAAGTCCCGATGCTATCGGGGCTTTTTAAATCCCCCCATAAATGGCCAATCCTGCTCCCCAACTCGACCAACTCCAAACACCTCAAACCGAACCCCAAATCACACCGGACCAAATCTGGAATTTGCGCCAATCCAACACCTACACACCAGAAGAACTCCGCCAACTCGAAAACAACGAAACCACCGAACCCCAACTCCAAAAAAACCTCCAAGACCAAAAACGCTTAGCCGAAGACGCTCTAAAACAACTCAAAAGCGTCGAAGAAAACCCCATCATCGACAACAGCATCCAATTTCGCACCAAACTCGCCAGCGAAACCAGCCCCGAACGCCTCGCACGCACCGTCGAAGAAATCAAAATCCAAACCGAACAAAAACGCGCCGCCAAACAAGCCAACGAAAATGTCAGCAACGACCCCGTCGTCAACGACATCTACCACCAAATCACCAAAGAAATTTCCTCCGAAGACGCCAAAAAATACCTCGGCGAAAAACAAGTCACCTCTTTCCTCGAATGGTACAAAAGCCAATTCTCCAGCACCACCACACCTGACCAAGCCCGCGAACTCCTCCGCCAAATGCGCGAAGGCCCCGACGGCATCAGCCCGCGCAAAGAACTCTACCAAAACCAGCTCCTCCCAAAACTCAAATCCTACGACCTCGAACTCAAAGACACCAAACTCCTCCGCCTCGAAGGCCGATCCGAACGCCAAAAAACTCTCGAAGCCGTCACCCAAATCGAAGCCGTACTCGACAAAAATGTCAAAGACGACCTCATCGTCGGTGCCGTCAAACGCAACTACATCCAACAAATGCTCAAAGCCTCTTCACTAAAAGAACTCGAAGACCTCAAAAGCACCGCCATCGAAACCGCCCGCCTCGACCAAGAAATCCACGGCCAAAAAATGCTCGAGAAAAAAACCACCATCAAAAACCACGAAATCAGCCTCATCAGCCTCGACGAACGCCAAACCATTAGCCAATTCCACAAAAACGAAAACGACCTCAAACAAAAACAAACCTACCTCAAATTCATCCCCGACATGATCCAAAAAGCCGAAAAACAATTCAAAGAATTTGAACAAATCTTCGCAAAATACCCCGAAGGTCTCGACGAAGCTCTAAATGAATTCACCCAAACCGGCTACCACGACCGCTCAAAACTCATCAGCAAATATAAACAACAAGTCCTCGAAAAAACCGGCCAACTAGAAAAAGAAATCAAAAACCTCGAAGAACAAGGAAAATCCGCAATCGAAAAAGCTAAATCAAACAACACAATCAGCGCCAAAACCTACGAATCTTTCATCAAATACAACGATCCAAAAAACTTCATCGACCCCGCCACTAGCAAAATCTCCATTCAAAAATATCAAGATTATGTAATCCGACTGACCAGTCAAGTTCCAGATTTCGAAGCAAAAACTCGCAATCTCAAAGCCTACGAAATGCATCGTGAAAAATTCATCGAAACCCTCGACCGCTTCCGTCAAAAAAACCCTTCCCTCGATTCCTCAAAATACGCTGAAAAAATCAACACATACAACGAACAAAGCAATTCCGGCCGCAAAAATATTTACCTTCAACTAAAAGAAGAAATCGCCGAATTCGAAAAAACCGAAGAAACTGTACGCCAAAACGAAAGCAAAATCGCCAGCCGCATCAGCGACACCATCAGCCGCGACCGCCAAGCCACCGAAAAAAATTACGAAGAAAAAGTTTGGCAAGAAATTAACGAAGAACTCAAACAAAGCCAACTCCCACCAGAACAAATCAAAAACTACCTCACCAAAAATCGCCTCATCATTGACCACCAAATCGCCGCCCAAAAAAAATCCCACTTCGACAAACAAACCCAAAACGACACAAAAACACTCTCCGAAATCGCCAAAACCTTTGATCAAAACCTCAAATCCAACGACAACGATCCAGAAGACGAAACAGAATTCAAACAAACCCTGCGCGACCGCGCCGAAGAATCCCTCTCCAAATTCGACGAAAAACTCCGCGCGCGCTACCTCGCCGAAAACGAAACAACCATCGACCAAAAAATTAACGACCTTTACCAAGACTCCCTCAATGAACGCGAAATCGCCAAAACCCCCGAAGCCCAAAAAATCAAAACGGAAAGAACCGAAACCAAAGAAAAAATCGCCACCATCACACCAATCACCAAACCCGAACCAACACCTCAAACCGAAAGCGAACCAGAAGCTGAAAAATTCCAACTCAACCCCAACCTCAAACTCCTCCTCAGCGAAATCCGCTTCAAACAACTAGAAAAAATCTACAGCCCCGAAGAACTCGCCGCCGCACAACAAACCTTCGAAAAACTCTCCGCCAACACCAACTTCTACAACCTCATGAAACGCAACGCTGGCAGCGAATTCGTCACCTTCGTCTTCCTTACAGTTTCAAACCTCCAACCCTCCGGCCTCCAAGCCATTTCCTCCCTCCTCCAAAACCCCAAAACCACACCCGAAGACCTCATCAAACTAATCTTCGACAAAATCGAAAACAAAGAATTACCATTAATCTTCAAGAACCGCCTACCAAAAACCCTCGCCTCAATCCACAACCTCATCAACGAACCTGAAGAAACCGAAGAAGAAGAAATCGAGGAACTT
>CAZVOZ010000044.1:0-6292 GCA_964629065.1 uncultured Candidatus Peribacteria bacterium | reverse complement strand
CTGCCGTATTCGCAGTATTGGACTGTTCTGCCAAATGGTGCCCATTTTGAGGCTAATCCATCGCAACCTTCTCCGGTTTCTGGGTTATAAGAGTATTTGCTGGTGAGTGCATCTAATTCAGTCCTAACATCTTCTTGTGAGGAGACTTGCCGAATGACGTTTTCTCCTCCATCTTCACCCATCCAAGGTGACCAAAAAAGTATTGTTGTGATAATGACGATTAAAATGATGATGGTTTTTTTCATATGGTTTGGTTAGTTGTTTTTAGTATAGCAGAAAATATCTCGGCTATTGTTTAAGCCCGCGCTTCATTAGATATTTTCCTCAGGTAGGATCTGATCATCTTCTGTAGTCCATCCTACAAATCTATCGAGGGTATCGCTCAAAGTATTATATGCTTGATTATCATCCATTTCAGCATGAATGATTAAGAGCATTTGATAGATATCTTTTTTAGACCAACCTTGTTTGGAAAGATTGGCGATGAAGTTTTCCATTTCAACCATCGCATTGGGGTGATGGAGGATTTCGTGAACTTGCGATTTGTAATGATTTGGTTCCATGTGTATTGAAATATACTCCAATTTGTACTCTTTGCGAATTGGGGGAAAAAGGCTAGGATTGGGGGGATGAAATTGAAAATTATTATTGCGATGGTGGGGGTTTGGGTTTTGCCGCTTTCGGCGGTGGCTTTTACGGATACTGATGATTATCAATGGCGGGATTCGGTGGAGAGTTTGTGGGAGGCGGGGGTGGTTTCGGGGTATGAGGATTTTAGTTTTCGGCCGCAGCGGGAGGTGAATCGGGCGGAGTTTTTGAAGATGGTGATGGAGGCTTTGGAGTTGCCGGTTTCGGGCGATAAAAAGTGTTTCAAGGATTTGAATGGGCAATGGTTTGCGGCTTATGTTTGCGGTGCGAAGGAGTTAGGGATTGTTTCGGGGTATAGTGATGGGCGTTTTTGGGGTGAACGATCGGTCAGTCAGCCGGAGGTGTTGAAGATTCTTTTTAGGGCTTTGGAAGAGGAGCCGGACGATTTGGGTGGGGAGTGGTTTGAGCGATATTTTAATCATGCGGAGTTGTTGGGGATGTATTATTTTGATGCGCGGTCGCCGGAGGATCATTTGGTGACGCGGGGTGAGGCGAGTTATTTGGTGAATTGGTTGGTTTTTGGCAGTGAGGATCAGATTGAGATTGAGGCATTTTATGATCAGCGATATGAGAGTGAGATCGAGTATCACACTTTGAATCCGGCGGAGTGTTTTGCGGGTGAGGTTTATGATAAGGAGGCGCAAGTTTGTGTGTTGGATTGTAGTTTTGAGCAGGAGTGTTTGGATATTAAAGTGCGGATTTTGGGGCGGTTTGAGGATTATTTGACGAATGCGTCGGCGGGGCATGAGGATCTTTTGGAAGTAGATTTGGTGCGGGCGCGTTATGATGTTGTGGATGAGGAAATTGTATTGGAAGAAGGTGAGGATTCAGATGAGGCGAGAGAGATTTGGGCTTATTTTCAGCGGATTTTTCCAGCAAGTGAATGGGCGATGTTGAGTGGGTTTTGGATTTTTAGTGATGGTTATGGCGGGACGACGGCTGTGGTGATTCAGGATCCGACGGATTTGGAAAAGTGGATTTTGTTAGTGGATCCGGCGGATAGTCATGCTGATGGCGAGTTGGATAAAGTGGAGTTGGTTTATACTTTGGTGCATGAGTTTGGGCATTTGTTGAGTTTGAATGTTGAGCAAGTGGAGTTGATTGGGGAGGATGATTGTGAAGGGACTTATTTTACTGGGGAAGGTTGTAGTCGGGCGGATTCGTATATTAATTTGTTTTATGAGGAGTTTTGGACGGGTGGAGATTTTGGGTTTGTGACGGAGTATGCGGCGACGAATGCGGCGGAGGATTTTGCGGAGAGTTTTGCGTTTTTTGTATTGGGTGAAGAGGCTTTGAATGAGAAGGTGGAGTTTTTTTATGGTTTTAAAGAGCTTGTGAAGTTACGGGATTTGATTCGGATGAAGATCTGAGATATTGTCGGCTTATGACACCGATGATGCGACAATATTTAGCTGTGAAGGAGGAATATAAGGATTGTATTTTGTTGTTTCGGTTGGGGGATTTTTTTGAGATGTTTTTTGAGGATGCGAAGGTGGCGAGCGAGATTTTGGAGATTACTTTGACGGCGCGAAATAAGAAGGGCGAGGGTGAGGCGGTGCCGATGTGTGGCGTGCCGTTTCATGCGATTGATGGGTATATTGCGAAGTTGATTAAGGCGGGGAAGAAGGTGGCGATTTGCGATCAGGTTTCGGCGCCGACGGGGAAAGGGATTGTGCAGCGCGAGGTGGTGCGGGTGATTACGCCGGGGACGGTGTTTGAGGATAGTTTGCTTTCTGCGAAGGAGAGCAACTATTTAGTTTGTGTGGAAGGTTTGGAATTGGCTTATGCGGATATTTCGACGGGGGAATTTCGGGTAACCAAGTTGGATAGTCGCGCGGAGGTTTTGGCTGAATTGAAGCGGATTGCGCCGCGTGAGTGTATTGGGAAAGATGTGAGTGTTTTTGAGGGGTTTAGTGGTTGTGCGGTTTTTGGTGTGGTGAGTGGTTTTAGTAGTGCGGAGGAGATTTTGCTGGAGTATTTAGTGGAAACTCAGAAGCGCGCGCCGGAGCATTTGGCGGCGGCGGAGGTTTATGATCGTAGTGAGTTTATGCCTTTGGATGAGGATTTGATGCGCAATTTGGATTTGTTTTTTAATAGTCGTGATGGGAAAAAGCGTGGGAGTTTGATCGGGGTTTTGGATCAGACGGTGACGGCGGGTGGCGGGCGGATGATGCGGCGATGGTTGCGGCAGCCGTTGATTGTGCGTGCGGCGATTGAGCGAAGGTTGGATTTGGTGGAGGTGTTGTTTCGCGATCAGCAATTGTTGATGGCTTTGCGCAAGGAGTTGAGTGGGGTTTATGATTTGGAAAGATTGGTGGCTCGATTGAGTACCGGTTTGGCGGGTGGAAGGGATTTATTGGCGTTGAAACAGACTTTGGGATTGGTTCCGGTGGTAAAAAATTTAGTGGCTGGGGCTTTGCCGGAATTGGCGGAGGAGTTGGATCCATTGGAGGAGATTTGGCGGATGTTGGAGGAGTCGATTGCGGAGGATGCGCCGGCGGTGAATAGTCAGGGCGGCGTGATTAAGCGCGGTTTTGATGTGGAGTTGGATGCGGTGTTTGCGTTGAAGGTGGAAGGTCGCGGGTTTATTGCGGATTTGCAAAAGCGGGAGATTGAGCGCACGGGGATTTCGTCTTTGAAGGTGAAGTTTAATCGGGTGTTTGGTTATTATATTGAGATCAGTAAAGCGAATTTGGCGAGTGTGCCGGCGGATTATATGCGCAAGCAAACTTTGGTGAATGCGGAGCGGTTTATGACGCCGGAGTTGAAAGAGTATGAGGAAAAGGTGCTGACGGCGGAGGAAAAAGTGAAGGAGTTGGAGGCGCGGATTTTTCAGGAGGTGCGGATGAAGTGTTTGGCGAAGACAAGGGAGATTCAGCGGAATGCGCGGGTGTTGGCGGAGTTGGATGCTTTGAGTGGTTTGGCGTTTTTGGCTTTGAAGGAGGATTATGTGCGGCCGCGAATGAATGAGGAAGGCGTTTTGCGGGTGAAGGCGGGGCGGCATCCGGTGGCGGCGCAATTGGTGAAGGATTTTGTGGCGAATGATTGTGAGATGAGTGCGGAGCGACGATTTTTGCTTTTGACGGGGCCGAATATGGGCGGGAAGTCGACTTATTTGCGGCAAGTGGCGTTGATGATGTTGATGGCGCAGATTGGGAGTTTTGTGCCGGCGCGCGAAGCGGATTTGTTTGTGGCGGATCGGATTTTTACGCGGGTGGGTGCGGCGGATAATTTGGCGAAGGGGCAAAGTACTTTTATGGTGGAGATGGCGGAGGCGGCGCGGATTTTGAATGAAGCGACGGAAAGAAGTTTGGTGATTTTGGATGAGTTGGGACGCGGGACTTCGACTTATGATGGTGTGAGTATTGCTTATGCGGTGAGTGAATTTTTGCATAATGAGGTGCGGGCGAAGGTGTTGTTTGCGACGCATTATCATGAGTTGATTGAGTTGGCGGATTCGATGCCGTGTGCGGTGAATTTGAGCGTGGCAGTGGTGGAAGGGAAAGATGGCGTGGTGTTTTTATATCAGATTCGAAGTGGTGGTGTGGATAAGAGTTATGGGATTGAAGTGGCGAAGTTGGCGGGGTTGCCGGCTTCGGTGATTGCGCGGGCGGGGGAAGTTTTGGCGGAATTGGGCGAGAAGCATGTGGTGCAGAGTGTGATGGAGTTCGTGGAACCGGTGCGGGATCATCGGGGACTTAAGATTGTGGAGGAGTTGCGGGGAATTGATTTGGAAAATATGACGCCGATGGAGGCGCTTTTGAAGTTACAAAATTTAAAGAATTCAAATGAATGAAATTAAGTTGTTGCCGGAAATTTTGGTGAATCAAATTGCGGCGGGCGAGGTGGTGGAGCGGCCGGCTTCGGTGTTGAAGGAGTTGGTGGAGAATAGTTTGGATGCGGGAGCGACGAAGATTGAAGTGGAATTAGAGGGGGCGGGAAGCGGTTTGATTGCGGTGAGTGATGATGGGCATGGGATTTCGCGGGAGGATTTGCCGATGGTGGTGATGCCGCATGCGACGAGTAAGATTCGTGAGGAAGCGGATTTGTGGCGGATTGGGACGATGGGTTTTCGTGGTGAAGCGATGGCAAGTATTGCCTCGATTGCGCGCTTGGCGGTGCGAAGTCGGCGGCGTGGTGAGGCGAGTGGGTTTGAGTTGTTTTGTGAAGGTGGCGAGTTGAAGCAGATTGTGGAAGTGGGAATGAATGAGGGGACGCGGGTGGAGGTGCGCGATTTGTTTTTTAATACGCCGGCGAGGGCGAAGTATTTGAAGAAGGAGGCGACGGAGTTGGCGAAGATGGTGGCGACTTTGAATCAGATTGCCTTGGCGCAGCCGGGGGTGAGTTTTAAGCTGACGCATAATGGAAAGGTGATGTGTAATTGGCCGCGGACGGAGGATTTTTTGGCGCGGATTGGTGCGGTGTTGGGCGCGGGGACGGCGAGTGCGATGTTGCCGATTTTTTATGGTGGGACGGATTTGGCGATTAGTGGGTTTGTGGGCAAACCACTGATTAGTCGTACGAGCGGGCAACATCAATATTTGTTTGTCAATGGACGCGCGGTGGTGGATCATATGGTGAATAATCGGATTAAGGCGGCTTATCATTCGATGTTGATGGAGCATCGCAAGCCGGTGTTTGTGTTGAATTTGACGATTGATCCGGCTTTGGTGGATGTGAATGTGCATCCGCGGAAAAGTGAGGTGCGGTTTGAGGATCAGAAGATGGTGGTGTCGCGGATTTATGGCGCGGTTAAATCGGCTCTGGAGGCGGGAGATTTGATGCCGCGGGCTTCAGAGTCGGTTCGTTATATGAGTGAGCGCGAGCCGGTGGCTTTTGCGGAAGCGCCTCGAGTGATGGAGCGATTGAATTTTGGGGCGCCGAAATTTGTGCAAGAAAGTTTTGTGCGCGAAAGTGGTGGGATAAATTTTGAAGAGGAAAAAGAGCCGACGATGAAGGTGATTTGTCAGCTGCAGAATGCGTATATTTTGGCGTTGAATGAGGATGGATTGGTGGTGATTGATCAGCACGCGGCGCATGAGAAAGTGCGGTTTGAGGAGTTGATGGATGAATATGAGGCGCGCGAAAAGCGGCCGCAGAGTTTGCTTTTGCCGTTGACGCTGGAGTTGAGTCGCGATGAGCAGGTGGTGTTGAGCGAGAATTTGGCGGTGTTTGAAGGTTTGGGTTTCGAGATTGAAGAGTTTGGCGGCGATAGTTTTGTGGTGCGGGCGGTGCCAAGTTGTTTGGGTGGCGAAGATTTGGATTCGGTGATTCGCGGAGTGTTGGATGATGTGGGCGCGGGCGCGCAGGCGAGTAATTTGCAAGGGCGCGTGGAAGCGATTTTGACTTATATATCTTGTCGTTCGGCGATTAAGTTTGGGCGCTCGATGGGAATGATGGAGATGGAGGCGTTGGTGGCGCAAATGGATGGCTTGAAGCGGCCGTATACTTGTCCGCACGGGCGACCGACGATGGTGAGTTTGAATATGGAGGAGTTGGCGAGGATGTTTGGGAGGAAATGATTTTATTTCTTTCTGTTCAAAAACAGGCTTTCAGTTTGATCCTGCTAGCATGTACGCAGGATCAAAAGTAGACTTCGCATGCGAAGCCTACTGGAAAGCAAATATTTTTGAAAAGAAAGAAA
>CAZVOZ010000043.1:0-6400 GCA_964629065.1 uncultured Candidatus Peribacteria bacterium | reverse complement strand
CAATATCTCCTCCGGATTCGTCGTCACAATCCGATCTTCCGTATACGACGCAATCACTTGCACCGCCACATGCTTATTGCCGGCAAAAAATAGACCTTGCCCGACGCCACTATTCAAAAGCACATACTTCTCCCCTTCGGTCAAATTAAACACCTGCGCCAAAATATCCACCGAAGACGGCGCTTGTTTCAGCAACAATTGCATCGACGAATTCGTAATAATCGGTCGCCCATAATCGCTCTTTACGAAATCCTCCACATCTTGTGTAATCGTCGTCACGCCCAAATAATACTTCCGTGCGCGCTTCACCAAGCCAAACATAAACTTCGCACTATCCTCATGCTGCATCATTGACCAGGCCTCATCAATCACCAAAACTCTTTTCTTCAACGAACTTCGCACTTGATTCCAAATATAATTCAACACAATATACATCGCTGTCGGCCGCAACGCATCCTCCAAATCCCGAATACAAAACACCATCATCCCACTCGTCAAATTCACATTCGTCGGCTTATTAAAAATCCCCGAATAAGTCCCTTCCGTATACTTCGAAATCCGTTGCACCAAATTCTCCGCCCCCGTCGAAGAAGCCAAAATCTGATGCAAATCCTCCATCGTCGGCGGCTCATAAGCAAAAGGATCCTCCGTCGTCATCGTAATCCCCTTCAACGCATAAGCATCCAACAAAGCCTTATCCAAAATACTCTCCTCCTCCGGCGTCATCGCCCCTAACATCAACTTCATCAAACCATTCAAATTAATCACCGCACTGCGCAGCAAATCCCCTGGCAACATCTCATCGCCATCCACCGGCTTCGGCAAATCAAACGGATTAATCCGTCGATCACTATTCAAACTCATCTTCAAATAAGTCCCACCCACCGTCGTCGCCAACGCCTCATACTCATTTTCCGGATCAATCACAATCACATCCGTCCCCATCATCATTAACCGCAACATCTCCAACTTCACAGCATAAGATTTACCCGCACCAGACTTCGCAAACACCACCGAATTCGCATTTTCCAACGCAAAACGATCAAAAATAATCAACGAATCATTATGACGATTAATCCCATACAAAATCCCCTTATCCGAAGTCAAATCACTCGAAGTAAACGGAAAAGTCGTCGACAACGGCGAAGTATTCATATTCCCCACCGAATAAATTTCATCTAAACATTGTGGCAAAGTCGCATTCAAACCATGCTCCGCCTGCAATTGACATTTTTTTGTCATTACCAAACGCCCGGCCAACAAACTCTCCAACTGATTCGTCACCTTCGTCAACTTCGCTTCATCCTCCGCATAAATCGTAAAATACAACGCAAACTGGAAAAACTTCTCCTGCCCGCGTTGAATCTCCGTCCGCAATTGCTCCGCATCATCCAAAGCCGTCTCCAACCCCGGATCGCGCACTTGCCCTTTCTCTTGCGCAATTCGCATCGCCGAATTCATTTCCGCCACCTTCTTCTTTAACACCTTCATAATCTGATCCGAACCAATCGGATAAATAAACTGCGAAATATCCATCGTCACATCAAAATTCACCACCGGTGACAACCAATTCGTTTCCAAATAACGCGGATAAGAATAAACATAAAACGACTGCGCATACATCCCATCCAGCCGCACTTTATCGTACATAATCTCCATCGCCGCCGGCGCAATCAAATCCTTAATCGACACCAAACCTTGTTGATAAATCTTCTCCGCTTCCAAAAGCTCGCGCTTTTCCTTTTCCAACTCCGCCTTCGACATCTTCACACCTTCCGCCGCCAAAGGCTTCCGATCCAACTCCTCCGCAATTTTCTTGCCCGTCACCGGATTATAACCCGCCTTCAACATCAATTCCGCTGCGCGATTATCCGCTTTTTGCACGACATCATCCACCTCCACCGCCACATCCGAAGAAGGATCCGTCCCCAACTCCGCCGCCGTCGGCACAACTTCATGCATCTGCACTTCCGCAATTTTCCCCTCCGCCGCATTCGCCGCCGCCTCCTTCATCCAATTCGGCGTTGCCGCCTCAACGGCCAAACTCGCCTTCACTTCAGGCTTTGCAACCACCGGATTCACTACTGTCGCATTTGGATCCATTCCGTTTTTCTTATAAAATCCCGAAATTATAGCACAAAAACCCCAAACAGAGCAAGACCACAAGCCTCAAATAAGAGCAACACTTTCTTTATTCCAAAATCAACAAATCATGCTATAAATCAATGGATAAATAACCCTTGAAACCTTGAGCGACCAAGAAGAACCACAAGAAGAACCAAAAGAAGAACCAATCGAACAAACCCAAGACGACCTTTTCGCCAACACCGCGAATGTCCACGGCCAAAGCATTACCACGGAAATGGAAACCTCCTATCTCGAATACGCCATGAGCGTCATCGTTTCCCGTGCGCTTCCTGATGTCCGCGATGGGATGAAACCCGTTCACCGCCGCATTCTCCACGCCATGAACGAAATCGGCCTCCGCTCCAGCGCCGGCTTCCGAAAATCCGCCGCCGTTGTCGGGGAAGTACTCGCAAAATACCATCCCCACGGCGACATCGCAGTTTACGACTCCATGGTGCGCATGGCCCAAGACTTCTCACTTCGTTACCCGCTCGTCCGCGGCCAAGGAAACTTCGGCTCCATCGACGGTGATCGCGCCGCTGCGATGCGTTATACCGAAGCGAAAATGGAAAAAATCACCGACGAAATGATGGCCGACATCGACAAAGAAACCGTCGATTGGCGCGACAACTACGATGGCCGCCACAAAGAACCTTCCGTCCTCCCGACAAAACTCCCTCAACTACTTCTAAACGGCACCACCGGTATAGCCGTTGGTATGGCCACATCAATCCCTCCTCACAACCTCAGCGAATTGATCGACGGTCTCATGCACCTTTCTCACCACCCCGAAGCCACCATCACCGACTTGATGAAATTCATCAAAGCCCCAGATTTCCCCGGCGGCGGCATTCTCTACAACACCGACGATGTCAAAAAAGCCTACGAAACTGGTCGCGGCGGCATGGTCGTCCGTGGTCGCTGCGAAATCATTGAAAAGAAAAGCGGCAAATGCGACATCATCATCTCCGAAATCCCTTACATGGTGAACAAAGCCAACCTCATCACCAAAATGGCCGAACTAGTTCGCGACAAAAAAATCGTCGGCATCCACGACCTCCGCGACGAATCGAACAAAGACGGCATGCGCATCGTCATCGAATTGAAAAAAGACTCCTATCCGAAAAAAATCCTCAACCAACTTTTCAAATTCACCCAACTCCAGTCCACTTTCAACATGAACATGATTGCGCTCGTGGACGAAATCCAACCGCAACTCCTCGACCTCAAACAAGTCCTCGAACACTTCATTGAACACCGCAAAGTCGTCATCACTCGCCGCACCAAATACGACCTCAAAATCGCTTTGGCCCGCGCTCACATCCTCGAAGGCCTCAAAATCGCCCTCGACCACATCGATGCCGTCATCGCCACAATTCGCAAATCCGAAACCAAAGAAGAAGCCCTCGAACAATTGATCGCCAAATTCAAACTCTCCGAAGAACAAGGTAAAGCGATTCTCGAAATGCGCCTCCAAACCCTTGCCGGCCTCGAACGCCAAAAAATCGAAGACGAACTCGCCGAAAAACTCGCCTTAATCAACGAACTCGAAGCGATCCTCGCCGACCCCGAACGCGTCCGCCAAATCATGGAAGAAGAAATGGCCGAAATCAAAGAAAAATACGGCGACGAACGCCGCACCGAAATCGTCGAAAACGCCATCAACAGCATTTCACGCAAAGACACCATCCCGAATGAACCAGTCATCGTGATGCTCACCCAAGAAAACTACATCAAACGCATTCCCGTCAACACCTTCAAAGCCCAAAACCGTGGCGGCAAAGGCATCATCGGCGGCACAACCAAAGAAGACGACGAAATCAAAATCATCCGCTACGCTCACAATCACGACGAACTCCTTTACTTCACAAACCAAGGCCGCGTCTTCAAACTCCCCGTCTACGAAATCCCCGCCGCCTCACGCCAAGCCAAAGGCCAAGCAATCGTCAATCTCCTCCAAATGCAAAAAGACGAAGTCGTCACCGCCATCCTCAAAACCGGCGAAGGCTTTGCTGGCAAATACCTTATGATGGCCACCACCGGCGGAACAATTAAAAAAACCCCCGTTGAACAATTCGTCAATGTCCGCAAAACCGGCCTCATCGCCATTCGCCTCCGCGACGACGACTCTCTCGAATGGGTCAAAGAAGTTTCCGAAGGCGACGAAGTCCTCATCGTCACGCGCGAAGGCAAATGCATCCGCTTCAACCAACAAGACGCCCGCGACATGGGTCGCGCCTCCATCGGCGTTCGCGGCATTAAAGTAAAAAAGGACGACATCGTCGTCGAAATGGACATCGTCAAAGACCCCACCAAAGCCGACCTCCTCGTCGTCATGGCTAACGGCCTCGGCAAAATGACCAAAGTCGTCAATTACCGCTTCCAATCCCGCGGCGGCTCCGGCGTCAAAACCGCTAACATCACCGAAAAAACCGGCAAAATCATCGGCGCCAAAGTAATCAACGAAGAACAAGACTGCGACCTCATCATGATCTCTAAATCTGGCCAAACCATCCGCCTAAGCCAAAAACAAATCCCAACCCAAGGCCGCACCACTCAAGGCGTCTACCTCATGCGCCTAAAACCAAGTGATCATGTCGCTTCTATCTCTATGATCGAAAACATCGAAGGCGAAGAAACTGCCAGCGAGCAACCCCTCGAAGACACCCAACAAACCATCCTCACCACCTAAAAACCTATGAAAAAACCCATCAGTTCCTTTCTTCTTTTTTCTTTCTTCTTTTTTCTTTCTTCTTTCAGCAGCTTTGCTGCTGCCGGCGATCTCGCCATCAACGAAGCAAACATCAAATTTTCCGTCGCTCAACCCCTCGAAGGCCAAAACAACCGCATCTACGCGACCGTCAGCAACAATAGCAACCAAGACCTGCTCGGCGTTGTCCGCCTCCTCATCGATGGCAAACAACACGGTGCCGACATGCCCGTTTCCGTTTTCGCCGGCGCAAACGACGGCGTTTTCATCAATTGGCAAGGCGCTCCCGGCAACCATGTCGTTGATGTAGTAGTAATTCCATGGGAACCAGACATTGACGACCCTTCTAACAACAAAATCTCCACCAAAATCTATGTCACGCCCGACCTCGATCGCGACGGCACACCAGACAACAACGATTCTGACATCGACGGCGACGGCGTTGAAAACGAAAAAGATGCTTTCCCTCGCGACCCGAAAGAAACAGTCGACACCGACGGTGACGGCAAAGGCGACACCAAAGACGAAGACGACGACAACGACGGCGTTCCCGACACTTTTGACGAAAAACCTCTTGACCCTAACGAAACCCTCGACACCGACAAAGATGGCGAAGGCAACATTGCTGACAAAGACGACGACGGCGACGAACTCGCCGACACCGAAGAAGAAAAAATCGGCACTGACCCCATGAACCCCGACACCGACAAAGACGGCACAAAAGACGGCCAAGACGCTTTCCCTAGCGACCCAGCTGAACAACTCGACACCGACAAAGACGGCATCGGCAACAACATCGATCTCGACGACGACAACGACAGCCTACCCGACCTCGACGACGAATTCCCTCTCAACAAAACCCCAATCATTAAAATCAAAGACCAATCCTTCACCATCGGCCTCCTCGAAGAACATATCTTCGACGCTACCCCCTCACTTGACCAAGATGGTAAAATCGTCCGCTACCTCTGGGAAATCGACGGCGAAGAACGCGAAGGTAACGCCATCAATCACCGCTTTAGCCGATCTGGCACCCACAATGTCAAACTCACTATCCAAGACGACGCCGGCCAGTCCGCCCACACCGAATTCCAAGTCAGCGTCCTCAACCTCCGATTCTACAAACAAATCATCCTTGTTCTGCTCGTAATTGCTCTTGCGTCAATATTCTACTTCAAGTATATTGCCGAAGCTAAAAAATCTAAGAAATAACGAAAAGCCCGATGCAAAGCGCAATTCACCCCCCAACTTACGACGTCATTTTCCTTGACACATCTACTGGTGCTCAGTTTATCAGCCAATCAACCAAAAAACCGGAATCTGAAGAAAAAATCACCGTCGGCAAAAAAGAATACTATGTAATCAAAGTGGAATTAAGCTCTGATAGCCACCCATTCTTTACCGGCAAACAAAAACTCCTCGACACCGCCGGCCGCGTCGACAAATTCCGCCTCAAAATGGAACAAGCCCAAAAGATGCAAAAAGAAGCCGCCAAAAAAGTAAAAATGGTCGATGAAGATGAAGAAGAAGAAACTCCAGAAGAAGTAGTTGAAGAAGTAGCTG
>CAZVOZ010000042.1:1961-6533 GCA_964629065.1 uncultured Candidatus Peribacteria bacterium | reverse complement strand
GATGAGATTTCGGTGGTGAATATGACTTTGGGGGCGATGTTTGTGGGGATGCGGGCGTTTTGTGGGACTTCGGGTGGGGGATTTGATTTGATGACGGAGACGATTTCTTTGGCGGGGATTATTGAAAATCCTTTGGTGGTTGTTTTGGCGCAGCGGCCTGGGCCGGGGACGGGGTTGCCGACTTGGACGGCGCAAGGGGATTTGAATTTGGCTTTGTATTCTTCACATGGGGAATTTGCGCGGGTGGTGGTGGCTTTGAGCGATCCGGTGGATGCGCATCGGATTATTCAAGAGGCTTTTAATTTGGCGGAGGTTTATCAAGTGCCGGTGATTATTTTGAGTGAAAAGCAGATTGCGGAGACGATTGTGTCGATTGAGCAGCCTTCTGCGGTTATTGAAGTGCGACGCGGGTTGGTGGAAGATGTGGCGGGTTTGAAGCCGGAGGATCGTTATGAGATTACGGAAAGTGGGGTGTCGCGGCGGTGGTTGCCAGGGGCGAGCCGAGAGGCTTTTTATTGCGCGAATGGCGATGAGCATTGGCTGGATGGGTCTTTGACGGAAGATGGTGAGAAATCGCGTGAGATGTACGCTAAACGCGTGAGAAAGCTTGATGCGATTGCGAAGGAGTTACCGCAGGCGGAGGTTTTGGGTTGTGAGGCGGGCGCGGAGATTTCTTTTATGGGTTGGGGAAGTACGAAAAGTGTGATGCGCGATTTTATTGCTCAGATGGAGAAGGATGGGAAGAAAGTGAATTATTTGCATTTTACTTATTTGTGGCCGTTTAAGAGCGAGAAGTTTTTGGAATTTGTGGCGGCGAATGAGAATGTGCATTTGATTGAGGGGAATTATACGGGGCAGTTGGGGGATTTGATTAAGAAGGAGACGGGTTTTGAGTTTAAGGGAAGGCTTTTGAAATGGGATGGGCGGCAGTTTTATTTGGAAGATATTGAAAATTATACAAATTACAGATTACAAATTAAAGATAACAGGTAAGAAATATGGATAAGGAACTTGCGGACAAATTAGTGGCGGGGGCGGGGAAGCTTTTGGACTGGGAAACCGAGAAGAAGATTACTTGGTGTAGTGATTGTGGGAATTATGGGATTCAGAATGCGTTGATGCGGGCTTTGGTGTTGGAGGGGTTTGAGCGCGATCAGTTTTTGATGTGTTTTGATGTGGGTTGTAATGGAAATGGCGCGGATAAGATGGCTGTGTATGCGATTCACGGCTTGCATGGGCGAGTTTTGCCGTTGGCGGCGGGGTGTGCATTGGGGAATCCGGATTTGAAAGTGATTGCTTCGGCGGGCGATGGGGCGACTTTTTCGGAAGGGATTAATCATTTGATTCATGCGGTGCGCAATGATTATCCGGTGATGTTTATTTGTCATAATAACGAGAATTATGGGCTGACGACGGGGCAGGCTTCGGCGTTGACGCGTTGTGGGGTGAAGATGAATGGGACGCCGAGTGGGGTGGTGACGCCGCCGTTGAATATGTGTGAAGTGGTTTTGAGCGCGCATCCGACTTTTGTGGCGCGGGCTTATAGTGGCGAAGTGGACAGCATGACGGAGGTTTTTCGCGAGGCGCTTCGGCATCCGGGTTTTGCGTTTATTGAAGTTTTTCAGGCTTGTCCGACTTATAATAAGGCGACGCCGGATCATTGGTTTCAAGAGCGCGTGAAGAATGTGCGGGAGCTGGAAGGTTATGACGCGAGCGATATTTGGGCGGCGAAGAGGTTGGTGGCGGATTTGGATGAGGTGATTTGGACGGGGAAGGTTTATGAAAAGTTAAGAGTTAAAAGTTAAAAGTTAAGAGTTAAGAGTTAAGAGTTTTAGGGGTGGTTGCGTTGTTCTTGTTTTTGTTGTATAATATGTTTAAATCATTTTATAACAAAAATAAAAATGAATAAAAAAGTACTTGTAGCTGGTGTTGCCGTGGCTGCTGTAGTTGCTGGCGGTCTTTATTTTGGACCGGGCAATGGCGGGCAAGGGTTTATTTTTAGAATACCGCAGCGAGAGGCTGTGACTATCGAAGTACCTAATATAAATCTGGCAGATCAAGATTTGACGGGGAAAAAATTTCAGATTAGAAATGGGGTTGGATATGAACCTCAAGGTGGAGGCTCCAGAACAAACGATGATGCTGTTGCCACAAAAAAGCCTTTGAATTTTGATGCGAAGAAGGATTTCTCATTTAATCCTGATGCGATGTATCAAGGTGACGGCCAAAAGCGTACGCCTCAGGCAAGTCCTGGACTACTGGGTGATTCCGGCAAGAAAACAAAGCCGGTTTTAGGTAGTGGCAATCGCGGTGGTTCGACTCCAGCTGCGCCAGTAGTTGAAGAGCCGGTGGTTGATCCGATGGTGGATTTTGCTGAGAGAAAAGCGGCTCAACATGCATTGATTGAAGATAAAATTGACACTTTTCAATCATTCGTTTGGCAATATGATTCAGGCTTAAGAGCTTTGGAAGCAAGAGGTTGTGCAGATTTTGCTGTAATGCGGGGTCTTGAATATAATCTCACTATTATGGAAGAGGATGCTCGTTATATGAAAGATTATATTGGATTTATTAGTAACGGTTATATAGATTATCGTTTTAATTTAGGTGAAAAGATTAATTCTGCCCAAGATCGTTCAGCTGACTTTGGGACAGCTCTTGATCTGGTGCCAAAAGATTGTTTGGATGGAAATGCTCGTGACACATTGTTTACTCAAGGACATAGTGGCAATGCTAACCAAGGTGCAGCTTTGAAAGAAGTGAAAGAGCAATATGATGTGATGATGAATAACGCTTTGTACTAAGGCGTTTAGTTTCAAAGCCCTCGACCGCATTGCGGTTGGGGGCTTTTTGTTGTATAATTAGAGCAAATTAAAATAAAAATTATATGCAAAGATCTAATGTGTTTTCGTTTCTGGCTGGAGTGGTTTTGACCGCGTCGGTTTTTTATAGTTTTGGAATTGGCGGCGTGAGTGATGGCGGGCAGGGGTTTATTTTTAAAAGGCCGACTGGTGGGGGTGCGGAAAATAATGGGCCGGTTTTAGTGGAGAATGATAATTATGACGGTCAAATGATCGATGAAGTAGCGCCGGTGCCGACGCCGTCGAATGCACCGGCAAGGCAAAATCCTGTTCAGAGAGTTCCGCAAAAGGGGCTTGGTGGTGCAGCGGTAAATGTGCCGCAAGCTGAGGCAAATATTCCTCAGGCTGAGCCGATTAATCGAAATAATCTCATCAATTATTTGAATACAGAAATGGCAAAACTGGATAGTTTGCAGAGAAATTATTTTGTGAAGCGCAGTTGGTTGGTGACGGATTTATGTGACGTGTCAAATGCGGCGGATAAGAAAACGCGCGTTTTGAATTCTTTGAATACAATTGATACAAATTTGAGGGCAGCGAGACGTTTAATGAATGTGGATAGTTTGGAGGATAGTCGCAATTTTGAAACTGTGCGCACAGCGGTTTCTTCGATCTCATTATCTTTGATGAGTTTGGAAGAAGTAGTTAACGGCGTCCCGAATGAATGTCTTTCGCCATTCTGGAAATATGTTGCTTTTCCAGAGGTTTCAGCGGAAGTGAGTTCGGATTTGCGTACTGGTGGCGAATGGAACGATGAATTGAGCGAAAGGATCATTAATCTTGGATTCAATGAACCGGTAAGAGCCGTGCAAATTCAAACGATTGCCGAAAGATTGAACACGGCATTCAGGAATTTGGATGATGCCTTCTAAATTTTCGTAAATAAGTCAGAATTGGGGAATCGGACCTTTGGGTGGGCCGGTTCCTCTTTTCGTTTGCCGAGGTTTAAAGTGACGACTGTTTTGCGATCGCTTGGAAGGTTAAGGATTTGATCGAAAGCTTCCTTGTCGAAGCCTTCCATTGGGCAGGAGTCGACTTCTAATTCGGCGGCGGCGGCGAGGGCGAATCCGAGGGCAATGTAGGCTTGGCGCGCGGACCAGGCTCTTTGGGCGTGTTCGTTTGGTAGTGCGGCGATGAATCCACGCATCATTTGTTCGAGTTGTTCGTTGCCGCCAAGGAGTTTCATATAGTCGGTAATGCGTTGGTCGAGGTTGTCGATTGTTGTGAAGACGAGGATGGCTGAGGCGTCGGTGAATTGGGCTTGGTTGTAGCCTTTTTCTCTTAGTTGAGCTTTGATTTCAGGATTTTGGACGACATAAATATGGTAAGGTTGAAGGCCGAAGGAGGAAGGAGCCATGTGGGCGGCTTCGAGGATTTTTACGAGATGTTCTTCTGGTAATTGGTAGCTTGGGTCGAAGTTTTTTTCGGCGCGGCGCCAGTCGAGGTGTTCGAGGAATGAATGGTGCATGTTGATTTGGTTATTGTGAAGCTATTCTAGCACTTTGGCGTTGCGCTGTAAACCGGAGAGTTTGGCGCGCATTAATGGCGAGCCGGCGAAGGTTTTGAGGTGTTTTTCTGGCGTGAGGGCGAGGATTTTTTTGGTGGAAAGTTGGTCGCCGGCGATTTTTTGGTGGAATTCGGGGTGGTTGTGGGGTTTTTGGCGGGCTTGGTTGTGGGGGCAGACTTCTTGGCAAATGTCGCAGCCGTAAAG
>CAZVOZ010000042.1:0-1861 GCA_964629065.1 uncultured Candidatus Peribacteria bacterium | reverse complement strand
TTTGGCGGGCTTGGTTGTGGGGGCAGACTTCTTGGCAAATGTCGCAGCCGTAAAGAAGTTGCTGATCTTTGATGATTTTGGCGAGGGCGGGTGGAATGGCGTCTTTGTTTTCGATAGTGAGGTAGGAAATGCAAAGGCGCGAATCGATGACGCCGGGGGCGATGATGGCGCCGGTGGGGCAAGCGTCGAGGCATTTGGTGCAGTTGGCGCAGGGTTTGAAATGGCTGTCGGGTTGCGGTTGCCAGCGGGTTTGGGGTTGGTGGGTTTGGGGAAGGTCGAGAGTGGTGATGATTTCGCTGAGGAAAAGCCAAGAGCCGTGGGTCGGGCTGATCAGGCAGGCGTTTTTGCCGATGGCGCCGAGGCCGGCTTGTTCGGCGAGGGCGCGTTCGAGGATCGGGCCGGTGTCGACATAGGCTTTGTGTTGATGTTCGGGGGCGATTTGTTCGAGGTGGGCGACGAGTTGTTTCAGTTTTTTGGCGATGATTTTGTGATAGTCGCGGCCAAAGGCGTAGCGGGCGACGCGGCCGTGGGCTTTTTTTAGCGGTTTTTGGTCGTAGTAATAATTGGTGGCGAGGCAGATGACGGATTTGGCTTTGGGAAGGATTTGGGTGAGGTCGCGGCGTTGGGCGATTTTTTCCATGTATTGCATTTCGCCTTGGTTGCCGGCGGCGAGCCAGTCGTCGAAGGCTTGGAGGTATTTTTGTTCGATTTTGGCGGGGGAGAAGCCGACGAGGTCAAAGCCGAGTGATCGAGCAAAGGTCTGAATTTCTTCTGAAAGTTGCATAGTGCGAAATGAGTCGGTGGTTTTTGCAAACGATTTTTCGGGGTTTGGGCTGGGGTTTGGGTGGATGGTTTGCTATCGTCTCTCTCTTACCATTAATCGGATTTTGTGGAAAGTTTTGGGCAAGCAAAGGAGGTGCTTTTGGCGGCGGAGCGGGTTTGTATCATCTCGCATCGCAGTCCAGATGGCGATGCTGTGGGGTCGAATTTGGCTTTGCGTCTTTGTTTGGAGCAAATGGGGAAGCATGTAGTGAGTGCTTGTGTCGATCCGGTGCCGAAGGATAGTATTTGGCTGCCGAAAGGGGATAGTTTTGTGCGTGATTTTAAGTATGGGGATTTTGATTTGTTGGTGGCGGTGGATTGTGGTGATAAAAAGATGATGGTATTTGAGAAGGAGAAGCCAGAGATTTTGAGTGGGAAGAAGCCGTTTTTGAATATTGATCATCATTTTAGTAATGATGGTTTTGGGACGGTGAATATGGTGGATGCGGAGGCTTGTTCGACGGCGATTATTTTGTATGATTTTTTGAAGTTTTGTGGCGTGCGGATGACGCGGGAGATGGCGACTTGTTTGTTGCATGGGATTTATTTTGATACGGGCGGGATGATGCATAGCAATACGACAGAAAAGGTGTTCAAAGTTTGTGGCGATTTGGTGAGTTTGGGAGCGGATTTGAAGCGGGTGAGCAAGGAGCTTTTTCACACGACGGAGGTGAATAAGTTGCGGCTTTTGGGGCGGATTTTGTCGCGGGCTTATGTGAATGATGAGGGTGTGGTGATTTCGGCGGTGAATGAGGAGGATTATCGGATTTGTGGGGCGGAATCTGGCGATACGGGCGGGGCGATTGATTATTTGAATGCGGTGCCGGATGCGAAGTATGCTTTGCTTTTGGCGGAGGATCCGAAAAAGGGGATTGTGAAGGGTTCGTTGCGGACGCAAAGGGAGGATATTAATTTGTCGGATGTGGCGAGTGCTTGGGGCGGCGGCGGGCATGCGAAGGCAAGCGGTTTTGGGGTGCCGGGGAAATTGCGGGAGGTGGTGAGTTGGAAGATTAGTGGAGAGAAGGAATTGGAGTTTTAG
>CAZVOZ010000041.1:4813-6853 GCA_964629065.1 uncultured Candidatus Peribacteria bacterium | reverse complement strand
CTCCCCATCTCAAACCTTTATAAAATATCCCGTCCCATGCACATTATGAATCAGTCGATAGCCTGAATCGTCTTCCAGCCGCCGCCGCAACCGCTTCACCAGCGACTGCAAAACATTCGAATGATACCCCGGCCCCACATTCCACACCTTACGCACAATATCCTCCGAACGAACCACATGCCCTCTATTCAGCAACAGAATGCGTAAAAACTTCAGTTCATTCGCCGTCAATTTCAACATCCGCCCCCGCCAAACCACACTTCCTTGATCCCAATAAATCACCAAATCGCCAAAACTTTGCATTCCTTCCTTTGGAATCTCCAAAGAACGGCGATACAAAGCCTCCACCCGCGCAACTAATTCCACCCGCGCAAACGGCTTCACCAAATAATCATCCGCTCCCAAATTCAAAAGCTCCACCTTTTCAAAAACATCACTAACCCCACTCAAAATCAATATCGGCACCGAAAAGCCCTCGCCGCGAATCTCCTTCACTAAATCCTTCCCACTCTCATTCCCTAACATCAAATCCAAAACCACCACATCATTCATCACATAAGCCTTCTTTTCAATCACCGGCGACAACTGATGAAACAAACTCACCACATTTCCCGCCGCCGCCAAAGTCGCGCAGATATAATCCCCCAACACTCGATCATCTTCAACAACAAGAACATTCATGCTTCCCACAATAGCGCAAAACTTCCGTGCAAGAATGTCATTTTAATGTCACGACTATCCGCGATCTGTAAATTTCCCAAAAAAAGTCCGAATCGGATCATAATATCGATCCGCCACCCGTTCCTTCATTGGGATAATCGCATTATCCGTGATTTTAATATGCTCCGGACAAACCTCCGTACAACACTTCGTCACATTACAAAGCCCAATCCCTCCTTCCTCTTTCAAATCCGCCACCCGATCAACTGTATCCAAAGGATGCATATCCAAACTCGCCGTCCTCACAAAAAACCGCGGCCCATAAAACTGATCATGCTTCCCATGCGTTCTAAGCACATGACAAACATCCTGACACAAAAAACACTCGATACATTTACGAAATTCCTGCACTCGATCAACATCTTTTTGATTCATTTTCCATACCGTATCCTTCGCCGGCGTAAACGGTTTGATCTTCTTATTTTGTTCATAATTAAACGAAACATCCGTCACCAAATCCTTCACAATCGGAAAAGCCTTCATTGGTGCCACCGTAATCGGCTTATCGTCAGGCAAATCCTCAATCCGACACATACACATCAATTTCGGCTTCCCATTAATTTCCGCACTACAAGATCCACATTTCCCCGCCTTACAATTCCATCTCACTCCCAAATCCGGCGCATGCTTTTCTTGCACCAAATGCACACCATCCAAAACAACCATCCCCTCACCAACTTCCACCTCATAATCGCGGTATTCGCCAGCCGTTTTATCACCTCTGTATAGTCGAAAAACTTTTTTCATAAATTATTCGTCCAATTTTTTAATAATATTTTTATATTCCTCTGGCATTTCCAGCAACGCTTCTTCCAAAACCTCCATTCGATCACTTTCCCCACGCCTAATCACCATGTTTAGTCGTGACAGTCTTTCGTCATAATTTGGATAGTCGTCACGCGTGTGCGCCCCGCGTGATTCACGCCGTAACAAAGCCGACCTCATCATCGCCTCCGCCACCGTAATCATACACTCCAAAGACAAACAAGCATGCCAACCACTATTCATCGCATCACCACCTTCCGCGCCACATACAATAGCCCTCTCTTTCAAAGCTTCCAAAGCCACTAAACCAGTTTTCAAAGACTCCTCATCACGAATCATCCCACAATGCTCACCCATAATTTCTTTCAATTCATTCACCAACGCAAAAGGATTTTCCCCATCCACACGCCCCAAAGGCTCTCTTGCCACATCAATCGCCGCACGAACTTCCTCGTCCGACACCGCCACTTCACCACAACCACTCGCAAACTTCGCCGCATAAAGACCCGCTCGGCGCCCAAAAACCAAAAGATCCGTCAACGAATTCCCCCCCAA
>CAZVOZ010000041.1:0-4713 GCA_964629065.1 uncultured Candidatus Peribacteria bacterium | reverse complement strand
CGTATCCGCCACATCATTCTTAAACGCCTCCGGAATATAATTAAACATAAACCGCTCACCCTCAGAATTTTTCAACACCCCACCTTCACCACGCACCCCTTCCGTCACCAAAATTCCCGCAACAGAAAGCGGCCAAACCATCCCCGTCGGATGAAATTGCATAAACTCCATATCAATCAAATCCGCCCCAACCTCATAAGCCAAAGCATGCCCATCACCCGTCCCCTCCCAACTATTCGTTTGCACACGCCAAACTTGCGCACACCCACCCGTCGCCAAAATAATCGCCTTCGCCTCAAACATCACAAACTTCCCATCATGCCGATGATAACAAAGCGCCCCCGTCACGCGCTCACCATTTCTAAACAACTTCACCACCGTATATTCCATAAAAACCTCCACCTTTTCATGCACCACCTTATCCTGCAAAGTCCGAATCAATTCCAACCCCGTGCGATCACCCACATGCGCCAACCTTGCAAAACTATGACCACCAAAAGGCCTTTGATGAATCTCACCATCCTTCGTCCGATCAAAAACCGCACCAAATCGTTCTAATTCACGCACGCGTTCCGGCGCTTCCTTCGCATGAATCTCCGCCATCTTCCAATTACTCACCATCTTTCCACCCTTCATCGTATCGCGAAAATGCATTTTCCAACTATCCTCACCCTCCATATTATTCAACGCCGCAGCCATTCCTCCCTCCGCCATAACAGTGTGTGCCTTGCCTAACAAAGATTTACACACCACCGCCACCTTCAAATCACCTTCACCCACAGCCTCAATCGCCGCACGCAAACCCGCTCCCCCAGCGCCAATAATCACCACATCAAATTTTTGTCGTTCAAAATTCATAAATGTAAATCATAAGGAATTATTCCAAGCGCAAGCAACCTAACATACAAATCGGCCACCGCAATCGAAAACAAACTCACCCAAAACCACACATTATGAAAAATATTCAACTTACTCACCGTCTTCCACATCCCATAACGCACTTTTGAACAATTCTTATCACAGCCATTACAGCCAAAAACCGCCCGCTTTTTCCCTCCCACCAAATGCCGCAAACTATGACAACCACCGACATAAAAACTCAAAGCCAAAGTATCCACCAAAATCAACAAACTCCCCACGCCAAAATAAAATTCACCATCATGAAACAAAGTATGCACCACCAACTCATACCAGTGCATCGCTACAAGCAAAACCGCAAAATACAAAAAATATCGATGCAAATTATTCAAAATAAACGGCAACTTCGACTCGCCATTATAGCGCTTTCTATAAGGCTCTTCAACACTACAAGCCGCCGGATCACCAAACGCCGCGCGATGATAAACCTTCCGCCCATAATAACAAGTCAGCCGAAAACCCGCCGGAATCCATAACAACAAAAACGCCGGCGAAATCGGCCACCAACTCGGCACATACGGCACATGATAAAGCGGCGAAACATAAGGCCCCCAACTATAACTCACATCAAAAAACGCCGACCAAGTCAAATAAACCAATGCCACCACCCCGAAAAAAAACATCACCGCCGGCAAAAACCACCAAAAATCTTTACGCCCCGTCAAACCTGAATGTGCTGGAGAATCATTCATAAATTTATTTAATCCAAACCGTTTTCACATTCACAAACTCCATCATCCCCTCGCGCCCCAACTCTCGCCCATAACCCGATTTCTTCACCCCTCCGAATGGCAAACGCGCATCCGATTTCACAATCCCATTCACAAAAACTCCACCTTCATCCAACAAAGCCGCAATCCTCTTCGCCCTCTCGCGATCTTCAGTCCACAACGAAGCCCCCAACCCAAAACGACTCTCATTCGCCACGGAAACAGCCTCTTCTTCGCTCGAAACCTTATAAACCGCTGCCACCGGCCCAAAAGTTTCCTCATTCATCACCGGCATTTCTCGTGTCACATCGACCAAAATCGTCGGCTCAAAAAACGCTCCACCCAACTCCGACACCTTGCCACCGGCTACCGCTCGCGCTCCCATCGCCATCGACTGTTCAACCTGCCTTTGAATATCCGAAACGCCGCCAGTCGCATACATTGGCCCAATTTGCGTCTGTTCATCCTCAGGCGCCCCGAACTTCCACTTCGCCAATTCCGCCACAAACCCTTCCACAAACTTTTCATAAACACTCTCCATCACAATAAACCTTTTCGCCGCAATACAACTCTGTCCACAATTTTGAAACCGCGCCATCACCGCCGTCGCACAAGCCAAACTCAAATCCGCATCCTCCATCACAATAAACGGGCCACTGCCGCCCAATTCCAAAACCGTCTTCTTAATATTTCGACCACACTGCTCCGCCACCTTCGCGCCCGCCTCTTCACTTCCAGTAAGCGTCGCCGCAACCACGCGTTCGTCATCCAAAACTCCCGCCACTTTCCCCGAGCCAATCGCCAAATATGTAAACACTCCTTCGGGAAAACCCGCATCCAAAAAAGCCTTTTCCAAAGCCATCGCACATTGCGGCACATTCGAAGCATGCTTCAACAACATCACATTTCCCGCCATCAAAGCCGGCGCCGCCGCGCGCACCACCTGCCAAAACGGAAAATTCCACGGCATCACCGCCAAAACCACACCCAAAGGATCACGCCGCACAAAACTCTCCGTCGCATCACTCAAAACCGCTTCCGAAGCCATAAACCTCTCCCCATTCTCCGCATAAAAATCACAAGCTGTCGCACACTTTTTCACTTCCGCTATCGCTTGCGTCAAAGGTTTTCCCATTTCCAAAGTCATCAACTTCCCATACTCCTCGGCCCGTTCCACCAAAATCGCCGCCAAATTTCGCAGCAACGAAGCCCGCCTATCAAAACTGTCACGGCGCCATTGGCGAAACGCCGCATCAGCCAAAGCAATTTTCGCCTTCACCTGTTCATCGCTCAACTCCTCAAACGAAGCGACCACCTCACCATTCACCGGATTTACACTTTGCAAAGCCATACCTTCAATTCTTAATTATTAATTTTTCATTCTTAATTTCAACGCCGGCCCACTCAACTCCTTATTAACCGAATAATCCACCGGCACCTCAATCACATGCACACCCTTTTCATTCAAACATCGCTCCAACAATTCCCCAAATTCCGCCACCGCACTCACGCGATATCCCTTCGCCCCATAAGTTTCCGCATATTTCACAAAATCCGGATTACCAAAACTCAAACCAAAATCCTCAAACCCCATATCCTCTTGCTTCCATTTGATCATCCCATAGCCATTATCATTCAAAATCACCACCACCAAATCCAACCCCATTCGCACCGCCGTTTCCAACTCTTGCGAATTCATCATAAAACCACCATCACCACAAACCGCCACCACTTTCCGCTCAGGATAAAGCAATTTCACCGCCATCGCCGAAGGCAAACCCGCCCCCATCGACGCCAACGCATTATCCAAAATCAAAGTATTCCGCTCATGCGCCGCATAATGCCGCGCAAACCACAACTTATACATCCCATTATCCAAACACACAAAACCATCACTCGGCATCACACCACGCATATCACTCACCACACGCGCCGGCACCATCGGAAATCGTTCATCACGAGCACCTTCCGCTACATAATCCAAATAAATCTGTCGCACCTTCGCAAAATCTTCACTCTCAAAGCCAAAATCCGCCAACTCCTCCGCCAAATCTTCAAACACCCCCGCAATATCACCCACAAATTGTTCCTGCGGAAAATAAACCCGATCCATCGCCGCCGAATAATAATTCACATGCACCACCGTCGGCCCACCCTCCATCATAATAAAAGGTGGCTTCTCAATCGGATCATGCCCGATCACCACAATCAAATCCGCCTGCGCCACCGCCAAATGCACACTATCATTCGCCGACAACGCCGCACTCCCCAAAAACCGCTCACTGCGCTCATCAATCACCCCTTTCCCCATTTGCGTATTCATAAAATAAAAACCCGTCGTCTCAATAAACTTCGTCATCGCCCCAACAACATCTTCTTTACGATTACAACCCGCACCCAAAACAAAAATCGGCTTCTTCGCTTGGCGAATCATCCCTGCCAAACGCACAATCTCCTCACGCCCAACTCGCGCCCGCGCAACCTTCACCGGTTTAAATAATTCCAAATCCACTTCTTCGCGCGCAATATCCTCCGGAAACTCAAAATGCACTGGCCCCGGCTTTTCCTCTTCCGCAATCCGCACCGCTTCACGCACCAAAGTTCCAACAGTTGAACCATGCGTCACCTGCTTCGCAAACTTCGTAATCGGCTTCATCATGCCCACAACATCAATAATCTGAAATTGCCCCTGCTTACTTTTTTTAATCGGCTTTTGCCCCGTCACCATCATCATCGGCATCCCACCAAGCAAAGCATAAGCCGAAGGAGTCGTAAAATTCGTCGCCCCCGGACCAAGAGTCGAAATACACACACCCACCTTCCCCGTCAAACGGCCAACCGTTGCGGCCATAAAACCCGCCGCCTGCTCATGCCGCGTCACCACAACTTCAATCCCCGATTCCCGCAACGACTCCAACATATCCAAATTCTCCTCCCCCGGAATCCCAAAAATATATTTCACCCCCTCATTCTCCAACGCCTTCACAAACAAATCTGATGCCTTCATAATATTAATTCTTAATTATTAATTTTTAATTCAAAACGCCACCGCAATATAGCAAAGCAATCAGGTCAGTGAAAGATT
>CAZVOZ010000040.1:5523-6927 GCA_964629065.1 uncultured Candidatus Peribacteria bacterium | reverse complement strand
ATCCACTTGACGCACTCCCCAAATCCCCCTATATTAACGCAGCTAAAATAACCAACTAAAAATGTTCGCAATCATCCAAACTGGCGCCAAACAATACAAAGTCCAAAAAGGCGACACCATCGAAATCGACACCTTCGCAAACAAAGAAGTCAAAGAAGGCGAAACTCTCACCATCGAAAATGTCCTCCTAGTTCAAGACGGCAAGGAAACTCACATCGGCGCGCCCCTCGTGTCTGGTGCAAAAGTCGAACTAAAAGTACTCGGCGCAATCAAATCTGACAAAATCCGCGTCTACAAAATGAAAGCGAAAAAGCGTTACCAAAAAACTCAAGGCCACCGACAAAACCTCCTCCAAGTCGAAATCGTCGAAATCAAACACGGCGCCGCTAAAGCAGCTCCAAAAGCTGAAAAAACCGAAACCACCGAAGAAGCTTCCTAGCTTCCTAGCTTCCTAGCTCTCTAGTTATAGATTCCAAAGTCCCGTCCATCGGGACTTTTATTTTGACCTCTTCACCAGTTTCTGGCGAAACAAAAGCCAAATCGCCCGCATGCAAAAACTGGCGCTTCAAACCAAACTTCGCTCGAAAGCGCGCATTCAAATTCGTCGAACCATAAACCTCATCGCCCACAATCGCATGCCCAATCGCCGCCAAATGCACCCGAATCTGATGCGTCCGCCCCGTCATAATCTGCACTTGCAGAAGCGAAACCACCCCAATATCTGGTATCACAAACTCCTTCACCACACGATATTTTGATTTCGCCTCCTTGCCGCCACCATCCGCACCCAAAATCGCCATCTTCTTCCGATCCGCCGGACTGCGCCCAATAGGGGAATCAACCATCCCCACCGGATGCTCCATTCGCCCAAAAACCATCGCATCATAAGACTTAAAAACCTTCCGCTTCTTAAATTGCGCCGCCAAATCCGCCAACGCCTTCTCCGTTTTCGCCAACAAAAGCGCCCCCGAAGTGTCTTTGTCCAGCCGATGCACAATCCCCGGACGCGCACTCCCCACAAACTCGCCCTTCTTAATCTTCCCCAAAATCGCATTCACCACCGTCCCACTAAAATGCTTCCCATCATTCCCCGCATGCACCACCACGCCCGCCGGCTTATTAATCACCAAACAAGCCTTATCCTCATACATAATTTCAAACCCAAAATCCTCCGCCAAAACCGCCGGCGCACTAAAATCAAAATCCTTCACCGTTACCTCCTCACCCTCATTCAAAACATAACTCGCCTTCACCGGCTTCTTATCAACAAAAACTCCCTTCCCCTTAATCAAACCCGCCACCTTCGCCCGCGAAATACCAAGTTCACGCACCAAAAACAGATCCACTCTCTCCCGCAAACTCGCTGTAAATTTTTTCATGACTGAAGTCTACCACAACTTTTAA
>CAZVOZ010000040.1:2279-5423 GCA_964629065.1 uncultured Candidatus Peribacteria bacterium | reverse complement strand
GTCATCGTCAAAAAAGACCTCGAAGCCAAACTCAAATCCGGCAAAAAACTGCGCATCAAACTTGGCATCGACCCTTCCGGCGCCGACCTCCACATCGGCCACATGGTCGTGATCAAAAAACTGCGCGAATTCCAAGAAGCCGGCCATCATGTCATGCTCCTTTTCGGCAACTTCACCGGCCAAATCGGCGACCCCACTGGCAAAAACGAAACCCGCACCGGCAAAACCCAAGCCGAACTCGAAAAGAACGCCGAAAAATACCTCGAACAAGCCGGAAAACTCATCAATAAAAACAAAGTAGAAATCATGTGGAACGCCGATTGGCTTTCCAAACTCAGCTTCAGCGACGTCATCCACCTCGCCAAAAACTTCACCGTCCAACAAATGATCGAACGCGACATGTTCGACAAACGCCTCAAAGAAGGCAAACCGATCCACATGCACGAATTCTTCTACCCCCTCATGCAAGGCTACGACTCCGTACCCATGCGCGCCGATGTCGAACTTGGCGGCACCGACCAAACCTTCAACCTCCTCGCCGGCCGCGTCATCCAAAAAGCCTACGACCAAGCCCCCCAAAACATCATCACCGTCCCACTCCTCGTCGGCACCGACGGCAGCGAAAAAATGGGCAAATCCACCGGCAACTACATCGGCGTCAACGAAACCCCCAAAGACATCTATGGCAAAACCATGTCCATTCCCGACCACCTCATCGTCGACTACTTCACTCTCGCCACCGACATCGACGAAAAAGAAATCGCCAAAATTTCCGAAGCCCTCAAAGAAGGCGAAAACCCCAAAAATCTCAAAATGCGCCTCGCCCGCGAACTCGTCACCATTTACCACGACAGCGAAAAAGCCCACCAAGCCGAAACCGACTTCACTTCCGTCTTCCAAAAAGGCGGCCTTCCCGAAGATATCGAAACGAAAAAAATGCCCGCCGAAAACTACAAACTCATCGACCTCATCTTCGAAACCGGCCTCACCACAACCAAATCCGACGCTCGCCGCATGATCGAACAAGGCGCCGTCAAAATCGACGAACAACGCATCGACGACATCGAACACCACCTCAACCTCGAAAAAGAAACCCTTCTCCAAGTCGGCAAGCGCAAATTCCTAAAAGTGGCCCCCGATGCTTGACACATCTCTCAAGACATTACTCAGCACCACAACAAACCACCTCAAAAAACTCGAAAACCTCCACCTCAAAACCCTTCGAGACCTCCTTTTATACTTCCCACGCACCTATAACGACTCCACCAGCTTCACAAAAATCGCCGACATCCGAATAGGGGAGCAAAACACCCTCCGCGGCCAACTCACCAGCCTTTTCCAAGCCAATTCCCGCACCGGCAAAAAAATCACCCGCGGCATTTTCAAAGACGACAGCGGCTCAATCGAAGTCGTTTGGTTCAACCAAAGCCACCTCACCAAACTCCTCCCGCGCAACAAAGACCTCATCCTCACCGGCAAAGCCGCCATCTCCATGAATCGCGCCAGCCTCCAAAGCCCCACCCACGAAATCGGCAACAAAAGCGGCGAACAACTCCACAACGGCATCATCGCACCAATCTATCACGAAACCGAAGGCCTCAGTTCCCGTTGGTTCCGCGAAAAAATCCACCCCCTCCTCGAACTCACCAAACACTTCCCCGAACACCTCCCCGCCGAAATCCTCGCCGAACACCAACTAATGCCATATCACGAAGCGATAAAAGCCGTCCATTTCCCCCAAAACTCCGAAACTCTCAACCAAGCTCGCGCTCGTTTAGCCTTCGATGAACTCTTCCTTCTCCAACTGCGCGCCCTCCACAAAAAATGGCAATGGCAAAACATTCAAGCCCACGAAGCCAAATCCATCACCCCACAAAACGACCAAGTCCGCCAACTTATCCAATCACTCCCATTTAGCCTCACCAACGCCCAAATCCGCACCATCAAAGAAATCACCGACGACCTCGCCCGCCCTTTCCCCATGAGCCGCTTAATCCAAGGCGACGTCGGCTCCGGCAAAACAATCGTCGCCGCGCTCGCCGCTTTACATGTCATCACAAACGGCTATCAAACTGCATTAATGGCCCCTACTGAAATCCTCGCCCAACAACACTATCAAACTTTTTGCAAATTACTCCCAAACATCAACATAGAACTCCTCACCGGCTCCACCCCAAAACCAGACCGCGAACAAATCCTCGAAAACCTCCGCCTCGGCAAAACCCAAATCATTATCGGCACCCACGCCCTAATCCAAGACACAATCTCTTTCCATAGATTAGGGCTTGCTGTAATCGACGAACAACACCGCTTCGGCGTCAAACAACGCGCCGCCCTCAAAGAACACGGCGCACCTCACCTCCTTTCCATGACCGCCACCCCAATCCCGCGCACCCTCGCCATCACCATTTACGGCGACCAAGACTTATCCATCATCGACGAAATGCCCGCAGGCCGCCAAGAAATCCTCACCCGCATCGTCCCCGAAGCCAAACGCCTCGACGCCTACCGCTGGATCGAAGACCAAATCCAAAAAGGCCGCCAAGCCTTCGTCATCTGCCCCTTAATCGAAGAATCCGAAACCCTCGAAGTCAAATCCGTCACCGAAGAATACGAAAAACTCCGTGCCATCTTCCCAAACCTCCAAATCGCCCTCCTCCACGGCCGCCTTTCCAAAGAGGAAAAAGAACAAATCATGCGCGACTTCGCCGCCAACAAAACCAACCTCCTCGTCTCCACCTCCGTCATCGAAGTCGGCATCGACGTCCCCAACGCCACAATTATGCTCATCGAAGGCGCCGAACGCTTCGGCCTCGCCCAACTCCACCAATTCCGCGGCCGTGTCGGTCGCGGTGAGCACAAATCCTACTGCTTCCTCTTCCCTTCGACCAAAGAATCCGAAAAATCCACCCGCCTCAAAGCGATGGAAAAACACCACAGCGGCTTCACCCTCTCCGAAATCGACCTCGAACTCCGCGGCCCCGGCGAAGTCTTCGGCCTCAAACAAAGCGGCATCCCAGATCTCAAAATGGCCAGCCTCAGCGACAGCGAAACCATCCACAAAGCCCGATCCTCCGCCAGCACCCTCATCGAACGCGACCCAAAACTCCAAAACCACCCAATCCTCCAAGCAAAAATCGCAAT
>CAZVOZ010000040.1:0-2179 GCA_964629065.1 uncultured Candidatus Peribacteria bacterium | reverse complement strand
TCGAACGCGACCCAAAACTCCAAAACCACCCAATCCTCCAAGCAAAAATCGCAATGGGGGAGTGGGAGGTCTATACCGAAGACTAGCCAAAAGTAAACGCAAACATCTCCACCTCGCCCTCCACCACCTCCACATCCAACATATGCTCATCTAAATCCTCCAACTTCACCAATTTATACAAACGATCCTTAGAAACCTCCAAAAGACCATCAGGTCCCACTTCCTGCGCCAATCCAGCTCCGCTCACATCACCATCCAAACCAACCTGCACCTTCGCACCCTTTTCCGCTCTCATCACCAAAAACACCTCCTTCGCCTTAAAATTAAAATTCAACTTCGCCCCCGCCGCCGCCCGCGCGTATTCTTCACCAATCAACCAATTCCCCATAAAAGCATGCTCATCCAAACCAATCTCTTTCGGAAAACTATACATCGCCACCTTTCCCTTTATCACACCCTCCGGTGACACAAAATCCTCCGTCCGCCCATAACCCAAATACCGCTCCGGCGTCCGCCCACTCACGCCCTTTTCCGCATCCATATCAAAAGTTGCCCCCTCAACTCCCAAAAGCTCCTGAATCAACTCCTCCGTCTCCTCATACTTCCCTTCACCAAAATGCTCATTCACAATACAACCATTCTTATCAATCAAATACTTCGCCGGCCAATAACGATTAGCATAAGCCCTCCAAATCTTATAATCATTATCCTGCACCACTGGATACCTAATCTCATTATCCGCTACAGCTTGCCGTAAATTCCCCAAATCCTTCTCAAACTCAAATTCCGGCGTATGCACACCCACAATCACCAAACCATCATCAGCGTATTTCTCCTCCCACGCATTCACAAACGGAAAAGTCCGAATACAATTAATACAAGTATAAGTCCAAAACTTCACCAAAACCACCTTCCCACGAAGCTCCTCAAGAGCTAGTGGGGGACTATTCAGCCATTCCCCACCACCATCAAACCCTGGCGCTTCTTTACATTCCCCCGCCACAATTTCCTCACGCCCCGACAATTCATCCAATTTTTTATTCACAACCTCATTTTGCTCAATAAATTTCGTAATCCCAGAGCCATAATTCAACTTTTGCAACAACTTCAAATCCCACCCCTGACTAATCGCCAACGCGACTACAATTATTATTACACCAAACACTTTCTGCACAACTTTCGTACTCTTCACCAAAGCACCGGTCACAAACTTCCGACCCAACCAAATGATCAACAACATCGGCAAAGTTGCCCCCACAGAATAAGCCAGAGTAATAAAAATACTCACCGCCGTCACCGATTGCGTTGCCGCCAAAGCCAGAATCGAAGCCATAATCGGCCCCGCACACGGCGTCCAAACTAACCCCAAAGTCACCCCAATCACGAATCCACCCCAAAACCCCTCACCATTTTGTCCCGCACTTGCCCCCTTTGAAGCAATCCCTGAAGTCAACCGCTCCCACCATTCCGAAAGCTTCGGCACCAACAAAGTCAAACCAAACACCAATAAAACCACAATTGCCACATTACGCAACAAATTCGCATCAACCCCAAAAGCCTTCACTAACAAAGTCAAACTCAACGCAAAAAAAGTAAAACTCAACACAAACCCCAACAGCACCCCCAAAGGCCGCTTTTTACCACCTGTAATTCCACTCGAAAGCACCAAAGGCAACACCGGCAAAATACACGGCGAAAAAATCGTCGCCACCCCCGCCAAAAACGCCGTCAAAATCAAAATGAACATAAAGTGAGGTTAATACACCAAAAAATAATACCAACCCCCGACCCAAAGCTCAACCAAAAACAGAAAACGCCTCAAATCGCCTGTTTTTCATTTCTCCGCTTTCTGAAGCCAAAAACAGGCAATCAGAGCGCCCGTAAGCCTCGAATCACGCCCCTCAACAAAATCCACTCCAAAACCACAAAAAACAAAAACTTTTCTCTCTTTCTCTTTTTATCTCCTTATCTTTTTCTCTAATTCTCTCCTCCCCCCAACAAAAACTTTGCACAAGATACATTGTAAAAAGCTAAATATCCTTCACCACATAACTCCCGTCCAACTCATACCCAAACTTCCGATAATACTCCCGCGTCCCAATTCCAGCGATTACCGCTACTCGCTTAAACCCAGCCTCCAAAGCCAACTCTTCCGCCTTCGCCAATAACTTCGATCCAA
>CAZVOZ010000039.1:4978-7471 GCA_964629065.1 uncultured Candidatus Peribacteria bacterium | reverse complement strand
AACATATGCTAAACTCCGCATATGTTTGATTTCACGATCCACAAAACAGCCACGAACTCCCAAGCAAGAACCGGCACATTCACGACTCCACACGGCCAAATCCAAACGCCCGTCTTCATGCCCGTTGGCACCAAAGCCAGCGTCAAAACCCTAAGCCAAGAAGACCTCAAAGCCATCGACGCCGAAATCATCCTCGCCAACACCTACCACCTCTACCTCCGCCCCGGCCACGAACTTATCAAAAAAATGGGCGGCCTGCACAAATGGATCAATTGGGATCGCCCAATCCTCACCGACTCTGGCGGCTTCCAAGTTTTCTCCCTCGGCCGCACCGAAAACGGCGTCAAAATCGACGACCACGGCGTCACCTTCAAATCCCACATCGACGGCTCCTCCCACTACCTCACTCCCCAAAAAGCGATCGAAATCCAACACGACCTCGGCGCCGACATCATCATGGCCTTCGACGAATGCGCCCCCGCCCACAGCAGCGAAACCTATTTCCAACAAGCCATGCAACGCACCCACAATTGGCTCACTCTTTGTAAACAAACCCACGAAAAACTCAATCCAGCGCACCAAAATCCAAGAGCTCTTTTCGGCATAGTCCAAGGCGGCCTCTTCGCCAACCTCCGTCAAGAATCCGCCAAATTCGTCAACGACCTCGACCTTCCAGGCAACGCCATCGGCGGCCTTTCCGTCGGCGAATCAAAAGACGAAATGCACGCCATGCTCGAAGCCAGCGTCCCCCACCTCTCAGACAAAAAACCGCGCTACCTCATGGGCGTCGGCACCCCCGAAGACCTCCTCGAAGCCGTCGATCGCGGCGTCGACATGTTCGATTGCGTCCACCCCACGCGCCTCGCCCGCCACGGCGGATTCTTCACCAACGAAGGCCGCTTCAACATCAAAAACGAACAATTCAAATACGACGAAACCGAAATCCAAGGCTACAGCAAAAGCTATCTCCGCCACCTCTTCTTCGAAAACGAAATCCACGCCATGCGCATCCTCAGCCTCCAAAACCTCCAATTTTTATTGGACTTAATGACCAAAATCCGCGAAGCTATAAACCAAGACAACTTCCCTCAGTTCAAACAAAACTTCCTCAACACCTATGATCGCACACCTCACCGGTAAATTAATTCACAAAACCCCACGCGCCGCCATCCTCCAAGCCGGCCACCTCGGATACCTCGTCCACCTCACCCCAAACCACCTCGCTCAACTAAACTTCGAAGACAGCCACGAACTCTTTATCCATAGCCACATTCGCGAAGACGCCTTCGACCTTTACGGCTTTCCCAGCCTCACCGAACTCGAATTATTCAAACAATTCCTTTCCGTCAACGGCATCGGCCCAAAAGTCGCCCTCGAAATCCTCAACACCCCACAAAAACCGCTCCTCCTCGCCCTCGAAACCGAAGACCTCGCCTTCATCAAACGCATCCCCGGCATCGGCGAAAAAACCGCCAAACGCCTCCTCCTCGAACTCCGCGGCAAACTCGCTCCCGCCGACGACCGCACCAGCAAAGGCCTCAGCCAACACGACCCCGACCTCATCACCGCACTCGAAAAACTCGGCTACAACCAAAAACAAATCCAAACCGCCCTCGAAAAACTCCCCGAAACCTTAGAAACCCTCGAACAACGCCTCACCCACATCCTAAAAAACTTTTAACTTTTAACTCTTAACTTTTAACTCTTTGTTAATCACCAACCGCACCAATATCGCCTACCTCTCCGGCTTCACCGGCAGCAACGGCTTTCTCCTGCTCACACCAAAGAAAAAATACCTCTTCACCGACTCGCGCTACATCCTCCGCGCCGAAAAAACCATCCACAAAGACTTCCAAGTCGTTGAATTCAGCCTCAACCATTGGCAATCCACCTTAAAAAAACACCGCATCACCATACTCGGCCTCGAAGAATCCACAATCACATTAGCCGAATACCAACGTTTCAAAAAAATCTCCCCCAAAGTAAAATTCCAAAACCTCAGCGGCAAAATCGAATCCCAACGCGAAATCAAAACCCCACACGAAATCACCCTCATCAAAAAAAGCCAAACCATCAACGAAAAAGTCTTCCTCGAAATCCAAAAAATAATCAAAAAACACCTCGGACTTTTCAACCGCAAACACCTCACCGAAAAAGACATCGCTTGGAAAATCCGCGAACTCGGCCACAAATACGGCGCTGACGACCTCAGCTTCGACCCCATCGTCGGCTTCGACGACAATTCCGCAATCATCCACCACAGCCCCACCGACCGCAAATTGCACAAAGGCGCAATCATCCTCATCGACATGGGCATGAAATACCAAGGCTACTGCAGCGACATGAGCCGCATGATCTTCACCGCCAAACCCACCGCCAAACAACAAGAAGTCTACTCCCTCGTACTCAAAGCCCAAGAAACCGCCCTCACAAAAATCAAAGCCGGCCACACTGGCGCGGAGGCCGACGCTTTCTCCCGCGACATCATCGCCG
>CAZVOZ010000039.1:3122-4878 GCA_964629065.1 uncultured Candidatus Peribacteria bacterium | reverse complement strand
CCATGTGTGGAATCATCGCCTATCTTGGCAATCGAACTGACGCGGCAAAAATCGCCATCAAAGGCCTAAAATCACTCGAATATCGCGGCTACGACTCTTGGGGCATCGCCTACAAAACCGACGACGAAATCAAAATCCATAAAGAAATCGGCAAAATCGGCGACACTTTGAGCGAAGACACCTTCCCAAAATCCTCGCTTGCCCTCGGCCACTCCCGCTGGGCCACACACGGCAAACCGGAACTCAAAAACGCCCATCCTCACACCAGCGAAAACGGCGAAATCATCCTCGTCCACAACGGCATTTTCGAAAATTACCTCGAACACAAAAAAATCCTCGAACAAAAAGGCTTCACCTTCAAAACCGACTGTGACACCGAAGTAATCGCCAACCTCATCGCCGAAATCAACAAAACCCACGACTTCGAAACATCCGTCAAACTCGCCTGCAAAGAAATCCACGGCCGCTTCGCCATTGTCGTCCTCAAAAAAGGCGAAGACAAAATTATCGCTGCCCGCCGCGGCTCACCCATCATCATTGGCGTCAATCCCGAACAACAAGAATACTTCGTCGCCTCCGACATTCCTGCCTTCCTCGAATACACCAACCGTGTCGTCTACCTCGACGACAACCAAATGGCCATCATCAAATCCGAAAACGGCCAAGCCAAAATCGAATTCTATGACAACCAAACCGAACAAATCGTTGAAAAACGCATCATCGAAATCGACTGGAAAGCCGAATCCGCCGAAAAAGGCGACTTCCCCCACTTCATGATCAAAGAAATCATGGAGCAAAAAGACACCCTCACTCGCGCCGTCAACCAAGACCCCGAAGAAATCAACAAACTTGCCACCGCCATCAAACAAGCCTTCGGAACCTACTTCATCGGCTGCGGCACCGCCGGCAAAGTCGCCATGGTCGCCGAATACCTCTTCTCCAAAATCGCCAAAAAACACATCAATGTCTGCTTCGGCTCGGAATTCCCCTACCATCAACACTTTCTCACCGAAAAAAGCCTCCTCGTAGCCATCTCTCAATCCGGCGAAACCGCCGACACCCTCGAAGCCCTAGAAATCGGCCAAAAAGCCAACTGCCGCATCGCCTCGATCGTCAATGTCGAAACCTCCACCATGGCGCGCATGTCCGACATCGTCGTGCCAATCAAGGCCGGCCCCGAAAAAGCCGTCGCCTCGACCAAAGCCACCACCTCCCAACTCGCCATCGTCACACTACTCGCTTACGCCCTCGCCGACCGCCTCGAAGAAGGCAAAGAACTCCTCGTCGAAGCTATCAGCCAAATCAATGACATGCTTAACCCCCGCTACGAAGACCACATCATGGACCTCGCCAAAAAAATCCAACACATCGAATCAATGTACATCATCGGCCGCGGCATGAATTTCCCGATCGCCCTCGAAGCCGCGATTAAACTCCAAGAAGTCTCCTACATCCACGCCGAAGGCTTCGCCGCCGGCGAATTAAAACACGGCCCCCTCGCCTTAATTTCCGAAAACACCCCCGTCATCGTCTTCGTCCCCAACGACGAAGCCAAAAATGAAATCCTCTCCAACACCCAAGAAGTCAAATCTCGCGGCGGCTTCATTATCGGCGTCTCACCCGAAAACCACGAAGTCTTCGACTTCTGGATCCGCGTCCCCGACAGCTCTGACGCCAGCCCCATCACCAACATCATTCCGATCCAAATCCTCGCTTACTACCTCGCAATTCTCCGCCAAAACGACCCCGACAAACC
>CAZVOZ010000039.1:0-3022 GCA_964629065.1 uncultured Candidatus Peribacteria bacterium | reverse complement strand
TAAATTTTTCCCATGGCAGCGAAGCCGACAACCTCAAAATTCTCGCTAACCTTCGCCAAGCTTCCGCCAACACAAAAACCCCCATCAAAATTCTCGGTGACCTTCAAGGCCCCAAAATTCGCATCGGCAATTTAAAAGAACCACTCAAAGTCCAAAAAGACCAAATCATCACAATGCCCTTACGCGTGGCCGAAATCATCCCCAACCTCGCCATCGGTCATCGCGTTTTAGCCGACGACGGCCTCGTCGAACTAATCATCACCGCCAAACTCAAAACCGCGATCAAATGCCGCGTCCTCAACTCCGGCCTTTTAAAAAGCGGCAATGGCCTAAACTTCCCCGACTCCAAAATCAAACTCCCCGCAATCACCGCCAAAGACCGCATCGACCTCAAATTCGCCCTCACCCAAAAATTCGACTACATCGCTCTTTCCTTTGTCAAAAGCCGCAGCGACATCGACGCATTACGCAAACTAATCAAAACTCCCACCCCAAAAATCATCGCCAAAATCGAACGCCACGACGCCATAACTAACTTACGCGAAATCATCGAAGCCGCCGACGGCGCGATGGTTGCCCGCGGCGACCTCGGCGTAGACATCCCACCCGAACAAGTCCCAATCGCCCAAAAACGTATCATCGCCCTCAGTCGCAAAGTCAAAAAACCCGTCATCGTCGCCACTCAAGTCCTCCAAAGCATGACCAAAAACGCCCGCGCCACTCGCGCCGAAATCTCCGACGCCGCCAACGCCGTTTTTGACCACGCTGACGCCATCATGCTCTCCAACGAAACTGCCGTTGGCAAATACCCCTTCCGCGCTTGCGAAACCATCCACAAAGTCGCCTGCGCCATCGAACAAGAAATGCGCAAACACGACGAATTAGACAATGTAACCGCCTCTCGACTATGAAAATCATCGGCCTCGATCCAGGCACCGCCACAACTGGCTTCAGCATCCTCGAACGCACTTCGAAAGGCTTAAAACTACTCGATTACGGCTGCATCACAACCAGCAAAGACCTTCCCGCCGCCGCCCGCCTCCAACAAATCGCCGAAGACCTCCAGAGCTTAATTCAAAAATGGCAACCTCTCCACGCCTCCATCGAAAAAATCTTTTTCCAGAAAAATGTCAAAACAGCCATCAGCGTCGCCCAAGCCCGCGGCGTCATGATTCAAAAACTCAGCGAACAAAACATCAACATCGCCGAATACACTCCTTCCCAAATCAAATCTGCCGTTTGCGGCTCCGGAAATGCGGACAAAAAAATGATCCAACAAATGGTTAAACTCACTTTCAAACTCGCAAAAACGCCACAGCCAGACGACGCCGCCGATGCCATTGCCGCCGCAGTTTGCTTCGCTTATTCCGCTAAACACCAATTACAATGAACAAATATCTTGTCCTAATGTGGATCCTCATTATTGGCGGCGGATTATTCATCCTCCAAAACAATTTTAAACCACAAACGCCCACCGCCGACACCGCCACAAACAAAACCGAAAAGACCGAAATCACCATCCCCGAAGTTTCCGACGCCGACAACCTCAAACTCGGCGACCAATACCTCGCCCTCAATTACCCCGCAAAAGCCGCCAAATTCTACGAAGCCGCTCTCGCCAAAGAACCAGAATCAGAAATACTCATCGCCAAATTAACCTCCGCCTACCTCCGTAGCGACCAATTACCGGAAGCCGCAGCCCTTCTCCAACAATCCCTAAAATCGAATCCCGACTCCACCCAACTCTCCCTACTCACTATTCGCACCCAAATCGCCGCTGGCAAAATCGAAGAAGCCAAGAACACAATTCTTACTCTAGACGAAAAAGACCCCGAAGTCAGTTACCACAAAGCGATAATCTTAATTTTGTACAAACAATTTAGCCAAGCCGAAGAAACCCTAAAAAAGCTCGACGCCAACAACCCAAATATCAAAAACCTCCTCAGCGCTTTCGAAAGCCATTCCTACTATCGCGAAAGCGAACCAGAATTCCTCCAATTACTGCTAGCAAAAGCCCTCGTTGACAACCAAGAATTCCACGCCGCCATTCCCCTACTATTCGACATTCTCAACAACAAAAGCAACTATCGCGACGCATGGATCACCCTCGGCTACACCTATTTAAACATCAGTAAATTCCGCGAATCCGTCGATGCCCTCAGCAAAGCCCGCGACCTCGATCCCGAAAAATCCGAAACCCTCTTCTTCCTCGGCCTCGCCTACTTTGCCAACAACCAAATCGACGAAGCAAAAATCACCCTTCAACAAGCCCAAAAAGCCGGATTCGAACCAAAAGAAATGATCGACCAAAAACTCCAAGACCTTGAAAACAATCAAGACAACCAAAAACTCAGCCGCAAAGAACAAAAAGCCTTCTACCAAACCAACCTCACAACACCATGACCACTTCACTTGGCATTCTTACATTCATTTTTGGCGCCGCCATTGCCAGCTTTGCCTCTGTCGTCATCTCTCGCCTTCATCAAAAAAAGAAAGGCACCCTCCTCGGTCGCTCCGAGTGCCCTCATTGCCACAAACAATTACCAAAACGCAGTTTAATTCCAATCGTCAGTTACCTGATCCAAAAAGGCTATTGCCAACTTTGCGAACAAAAAATTTCACCACACTACCTTTTCATCGAATTATTTTTCGCCACCTCCTTCACCGCCACCTTCTATAAATTTCTACCGCATCTTCAAGCCGAAAATATCCTGCCATTTATTTTCCACATCATCATTTTCGCCTCCCTTGGAACAATTTTTTTCTACGACCTCAAATACCAAGAAATCCCCGACCGCTTCTCCATCCCACCTCTAATCCTTGCTCTCGCTTACAACCTCAGCTTCTCCTCAATCCCGCCAACTGAAATTCTCATCGGCACACTCGCGCTCGGAGGCTTTTTCTTCCTTCAATTCATCCTTTCCAAAGGCCGCATCATCGGCGGCGGCGACATCCGCCTCGGTGCCTTAATGGGCGCTTTCCTCGGCTTCAAACTCGGCGTCACCGCCCTCGCCATCGCTTA
>CAZVOZ010000038.1:0-7593 GCA_964629065.1 uncultured Candidatus Peribacteria bacterium | reverse complement strand
GTATAAAGTAGGACGATGAGCGCGCCGTTTTGAGAAAGGATTTCGCGATCGGACATGACGGAAGAGTCCATGGAGCCTTCGCCGGTCCCATCGATGAGGATGTATTTGGCTTCGACGGTGTCTTGCGCTTGGCGGGCGACGCCTTTTTCGATTTCGATAATGCCGCCGTTTTGGAGCATGATGGCATGGCTGAGAGGGAATTGGCAGCGTTCGGTAGCGAGTTTGACTAGGCCTTTGCGCATGTAATATTCGCCGTGAATTGGCGCGAGGTAGCGCGGGCGGACATAGTTGATCATGCGCTCAAGTTCGTCTTGGCAGCCGTGGCCGGAAGTGTGGACATCTTTGATTTGGTTGTGAATCACTTCGGCGCCGAGCATCGTGAGTTTGTTGATGACGGTGTTGATCGATTTTTCGTTACCCGGAATTGGTGAGGAAGAAAGGATGATTGTGTCACCTTCAGTGATTTTGAGGTGAGGATGTTCGTTGTTGGCCATGCGGCTGAGGGCGGAAATGGATTCGCCTTGGGAGCCGGTGGTGAGGATCAAAGTTCGATCGTCGGGCGAGTTTGAGCCTTTGTAGAGTTTGATGTCTTTGATGAAATCCGGCGGCATGTGAATGTAGCCGAGTTTGTTGGCGATGCGGATGTTTTGGTCCATGCTGCGACCACTGACGAAAACTTGGCGGCCGTGTTTACGGGCGGCATCGAGGATTTGTTGGAGGCGGCCGATTTGGCTGGAGAATGAGGCGATCAATAAGCGGCCTGGAGTGTCGCGAACGATTTCATCGAGCTCTTCGCCGACGGCTTTTTCGGACATGGAGTGTCCGGGTTTGAGCGCGTTAGTGGACTCGGAGAGCATCACTGTAATGTCTTGTTTTGCGAGTTGTTCGAGTTTTTCGATTTCGGCGAGCTGAATGTTGCGCGCGGGAGTGTCGTCGAATTTGAAATCGGCGGTGTGGAAGACTTTGCCTTCTGGTGTTTCGATCAAAACGGCCATACAATCGGGGATTGAATGGGTGACGCGAACGAATTTACAGGTAAATTTGCCGAGTTTGAGGATGTCGTCGGTGCCAATTGTATGAAGCTTGGCGAGTTTGTTTTGTTTGAATTCTTCAATGCGCGCTTCGACCATGCCGATAGTCAATTTGAGGCCGTAAGTTGGCGGGAAATTGAGTTTCGGGAAAATGTAAGGAATCGCGCCGATGTGATCGAGATGGCCGTGTGTAAGGATAATTCCGCGGATGCGGTCGAGTTTGTCTTCGAGGTAACTAACATCGGGAATGACATAATCGATCCCGAGCATGTCTTCGGATGGAAATTCGATGCCGATATCAACAATAATGATGTCGTCTTCGTATTCGAAAACGGTCATATTTTTGCCGACTTCGTTCAAGCCGCCGATCGGAATGATGCGGAATTTGCCTTTGTGAATTGGGGCGGGACCAGTGGATTTTCGGGCTGGCTTGGTGACCGTGCGAATTTTCGGCGCGCTTGGGCGGAAGTTATCGCGTTTTGGTCGAGTGCCTGCGGCTGGACGCGCAGTTGCAGGTCGCGCAGCGGCTGGGCGGCTTTGAGCTGGGCGCGCAGCTACAGGGCGTGCAGCTGGAGGTCGCGGCGCTGGCGGCCTTGGTGCGCCGGAAGTAGGTCTTGGCGCTGGGCGTCTTGGACGGCCAGCGGAAGTAAAACCGCGTCCTTGTGGAGCGGGTCTTGGAGCTGGCCTTTGGCCGGTTCGCGGAGGAACCGGGCGCGCCGGGTTTGGAGAATTAGGCCTCGGCTGATTTGGCGAGGTTTGTTCACCGAAGGCTTTATTAAGCCAATCGTCTAAATTATTCATGACAGTCTTTTACAAAATATTCAATTTTTGACCGCTTACCGTGTGTATTGTAGCACAGATTTGGGGTTTTCTGTAAAGTTTGGGTTTGACAGAAGGTGGGATGAGTGGTTTCCAATGGTTTAGTTTTTGCGGTTGTTTAGGGGCTGTGGTATTTTAATTTCATGAAGATTTTGAAGCTTTTATTGGTGTCCATTTTGTTAGCGGCACAATCGTTGACGGCTTTTGCGGCGGGTGAACCGAATTTTGTAAAAATCAGTAGTGAAAAAGTGGGGGCGGGGGAGAAGGTGAGTTTTCAGATTTTTGAGACGGCGGGAGGTGAGGCAATGAGTTGGCCAAAGGATTATTTGGCAGAATTGGAGATGCATTTGGGGGATTATCCGAATGGGATTTGGGGTGTGCATAAGGTTTTTTCGATTCAAGATTTAGAGGTTTCGGCTGGGAATACTTTTAGTTTTCATGTGCCGATGGAATTGAATCATTATCTTTTGACGATGAAGAATGGAGTGGGTGATCGTTTTGGAAAAGAGGTTTTTGAAGTGATAAAAGTGTTGCCGGATTTTCGTTTTGTGGAAGGGGATAGTTGTGACGATTTAGAAGGCCATTGGGCGAATGGTTTGATTGGTGGTTTATTGATGAAAGGCGAGTATCCGTTGAATGGACAAGGTTTGTGTCGGCCGGATGAGGCGATTGCGCGGGAGAAGTTGATTGCTTGGCTAATGATGGTTTTTTATCCTAATTTTGAGCCAAGTGTGGGAGGTTTGGAGAATCCTTATAGCGATTTGGACAGCGATTTTGGGGAGTATGTTTTGATTGCGACGGATGCGGGAGTGGTGAATGGACAAGGTGGTTGCGCGATTTTGAAAACGGCGAATTGTAAGTTTGGAACGGGAAGTGTAGTGAATCGCGCGGAGATTTTGAAGATGGCGATTGAAGCAATTGGGGTGGAATTTACGGTGGAAAATTTAAAGGAGGATTTTCCGGAAAAGGATCCGCTGAAGATGTTTGTGGATGTAACGAGTGAAGATGTTTGGTTTTATCCTTATTTGTATTTTGCGACGGCAAATGGCGTGATTGAGGGGATTAAGTTGCCCGATGGGAGTTACAAAGCGGCGATGAGTGATGGGCTGACTTTTTCGCAGGCAGCAAAGATTATTCATCTAATTTCGCAATATGGATCAGCGCAGTAAAATCGGGGTTTTAGGGTTTGGTGTTGAGGGGCGTGCGGTTTTGGCGTGGTTAATAAAGCATGGTTATGGCGAAGTGACGGTGTGTGATCAGAATGTGAATCTGGAGGCGGAGATGCCGGAAGGGGTTTCGGTGAGGTTGGGCGAACATTATTTGAATAATTTGGCGGATTTTGAGGTGATCTTTCGCAGTCCGGGTATTTCGTTGCGAAGACCGGAGTTGGCGGCGGCGATTGTGGCGGGAGCGGAAATGACGAGCGCGACGAATTTTTTTATGGAGCAATGTCCGTGTCCGATAATTGGGATAACGGGGACGAAGGGGAAGGGGACAACTTCGACGCTGATTTTTGAAATTTTGAAAAAAGGTGGAAGGGTGGAGGATGAGTCGATTTTTTTGGGTGGGAATATTGGGCGTTGTCCGATGGAGTTTTTGGATGATTTGAGAGGGGATAGTTTGGTGGTGTTGGAGTTGTCGAGTTTTCAATTGCAGGACGCTACACGGGCACCAAGGTATAGCGTTATGTTGAATACGACGATTGATCATTTGGATTATCATGTCGATCGTGAGGAGTATATGGAGGCGAAGGAGCGGATTTTGACTTTGCAGCATCAAGACGGTTTGGCAGTTTTGAATCGGGATTATGAGTATGAGAAGTTTTATCGGCCGTTGGTGCGTGGAGAATTATGCGAAGTGAGTGCTTTTTCGGCGGTGGAAAATGGGGCGTTTGTGAGCGATGATGAGATTTTCTATGTTCGTGGTGGGAAGAATGAGCGGATTTGTGAAGTAAAGGATATTGCGATGGTGGGGGCTCATAATATTGAAAATGTTTTGCCGGCCGTGGTGATTGGGCGGGAATTGGGGGTGGAAGCGGAGGATATTGCTTTGGTGGTGAAGGTGTTTAAGAATTTGCCGTATCGATTGGAGTTTGTACGGGAATTTAAGGGCGTGAAGTTTTATAATGATTCGTATTCGACGACGACGGAGACGAGCATGGCGGCGGTGGATAGTTTTGAGGTGCCGACGGTGTTGATTGCGGGCGGTTATGATAAGGGATTGGATTATCGCGCGTGGGCGGAGAAGATTTTGACGAAGGAGTCGTTGGTTTGTGTGGTGCTGATTGGGGCTTTGGCGGAAAAAATGGAAGGGGAAATTGTGGCGGCGGAAAAGCGTTTGGGCGATAAGGTAGGTTCGCCGACGAAGGTTTTGCGGCGCGATAGTATGGAGCAAGCGGTGTTAAGTGCGTTTGCGGAATTGGATGATGAGGGCGTGGTAATCTTGTCGCCGGCGGCGGCGAGTTTTGATATGTATAAGAATTATAAGGAGAGGGGGAATGATTTTGTTTTTAATGTTCGCAAATTAAAATAGATAATTTGGCACATTAGCAGGATTCGGCGGCGCAGATTTCTTGTTTTTCGAAGTCGGAGACGCGGAGGCCGGCTTCGATGGTTTCGAGGGTGACGGTGAGGTTTTGGCGGTCGAGGGAGATGAGGTAGTTAGCTAGGTTGGTGGGGCTGGTTTCGAATTGGAGGAGGCGGAGGATGAGGTCGGACATTTCGCCACGGGTGAGGTTGGCGTTTGGTTTGGAAATTGTGTCGGGGATGAGGTTGTCGGTGGCGAGGGTGTCGACGAGATTGGCGTACCACGGCGTGCCTTCGGTAAACTGAAGATCAAAGGATTTGGCGGCGATTTTCATGCCTTCAAAATTAGTGACATTTTGGGCGGGGCGGAATTTACCGTCGGTGAAGCCTTTGACCCAGCCTTTGGCTTTGGCGTAGCAGATGTATTTTGTGTACCATTGGTCTTTTGGCACATCGGGAAAGCAATTAGTGTTGTAGAGAGACATGGCTTCGGTCGGTTCAGAAGCTTCGACGACGATTTTGGTGATTTCGGCGCGGTTGATGCCGTCGTCGGGGCGGAAAGTGTTTTTGCCGTCATCGCCTTGGACGATTTGGCGGCTATAGAGGGCGCTAATGGCTTGTTCGTAGTGATGGCCTTTGATGTCGTTGAGTTCGGGGTCGGCGGGAATCATCGCAAAAGCAGAGAGAGAAAAGAGAAAAGAGAAAAGAGAAAAGAGGATTAGGTTTTTCATGATGGTTTTTTTAGTAAGGTTTTTAGGGTTTGTTTGTCGATGGTTTTTGTGGCGAAGATCATCACTGTGTAAATGATTACGCCGAGGCCGATTAGGAGGAGGACATTCCAGTTTTCGAGGTAATGATAGGTGATTGGTTGGAGGAGGTAAATGGCAAGGCCCATGACGAGGGCGGAGAAGATGATTTTGATGGGGTTAATAAGCGAGATTTTGAAGGTTAAGTATTTTCGGGCAACGAGGAAGGTTGCTATTAATATAAACAGTTCGCTGAGGACGCTTGTTACGGCGGCGGCGGGGAATCCGTAGGTTGGGACGAAAATGAGGTTGAGGCCGAGGTTGAGGCAGACGCAGACGGCGTTGATGTAGAGGAGTTTTTTTTGTTGGTTGACGGCGATGAGGATGAAGGCGAAGAGGACATTTAAGAATTGGAAGAGGACGGCGAAGATGAGGATTTTGAGGGCGATGTCGGTGCCGTAAAAGCCTTCGGAAAGGCGTGAAAGGAAGTCGGGAGTGGTCATGACGAAAACGATGGGGTAGGCGAGAATGGCGCCGCCGATAGCCATTGGGACGGACATGGCGGCGAGGGCGGTGAAGGAGTTGTTGATGATTTCGCGGTGTTTGCCGTCTTTGTTGTCGACGGATTTGCTGAGGATGGGGAGGATGGAGTTCATGAAGTAGAGCGGGAGGATGGTCATTTGTTCGAGGAGTTTCATCGCGGGGGCGTAGAGGCCGAGCTCTTCTTGGCCGCGAGTGAAGAGGATGACGACGGAGTCGATGCGGAAATAGAGGGTGCTTAAGAGGAGGGCGATGCCGTAAGGAAGGGATTCTTTGATGATGCGTTTCCAGAGGTCGAGGTCGAAGCGCGGTTTGATTGGTGTGATTTTGCGGACATAATAGTGGGTTTGGAGGAGGTTGATGACGGCGCCGAAGACGCCGGCGATGATGAGGTGGTCGAAGCCTTTGGCGATGTTGTCAGGGTAAAGGTAGAAGATGACGAAGGCCATGTAGGCGATGGTGGCGATTTTGCCGATGACGACGCCGATGGAGGCGCGACCCATTTGGTATTTGGTTTGGAGGACGGAGGTGATGGTGCCGTTGAGGATGGTGAGGAAGACGCTAATGGAGGCAATCGCGACGCCGATGGGGATGTGGCTGCCGGGGAAGTTGTATTGGGGGATAAAGAAAATCAGCGAGGCGGCGATGGCCATGGTGACTGTGATGAGGATCAGGCGGAGGGAAAGGACATTGCCGATGATTTTGGGGATGTTGTTTTCGTCGCGGGACATTTCGCGGACGGCAATGGTGTAGAGGCCGAGGTCGGCGATGATGCCGAAGTAAGCGAGGTATTCGTAAATCGCAGTGTATTGGCCGTAAAGTGCCACGCCCCCGTTGGTGGCGAGGTAGTGGGTGGTGATTTTAATAACGAGAAGGCCAAGCAGGGAAAGGAGGAGTTTGGAGAGGAATTGCCAGGCGGTGTTGGAGAAGATTTTGTTAGCGGTGGACATGAAGTTTTTCAGTATAAATTTCTAGCAAAAGCTTTACGATTTGACCTTTCTAACATCTACGAAAGGTCAAAAATTGAGTGCACATGTGCACTCAATTAGTAAAGCAAATTTTGCTGAAAATAAATACCGAAAAGAAGTGCACATGCCTCCGAAGGAAAAGTGAAAATCGGGAGGGTTGACAATTTTTTTGGAGAGGATTTAAATGCTTGCCTTAAGTTTTAAGCTGTCTTATGGGTTTGCGCTCTTTATGGGAAAGTGGGGGGACTTATACGCGGCCGGTTTTAGTTATTATTGCTATTACTTGGGGAGCGATAGCTTTGAAAAATTGTGAAGATGAAAAACCGAATGAGGTAGTTCAAGAACAATGTTCCGAAACTGGAGGAAAGATAAATAGCTGTATTATTGGTAAATAGAAATTTAATTGTGGTCTGCTTTTCTGTTATTATCCAGCCATGCACGAATTGAAGAGTCATTTGGAGGAGTTGAAGCGCTTGATTGAGCAGGGGGCTTTGAGTGCGGATTTGGGGGCGAAGCGGGAGGAGTTGGGGCGGCTGAATGCGGAGGTTTCGCGTGAGGGGTTTTGGGATGATGTGGCGGCGGCGCAGGAGGTTTCGCAGCGGGCGAGTGATTTGGCGAAGACGATTGAGAGTTGGGAGAGTGTTTCGGAGGAAGTGGTGGGGCTTTTGGCTTTGTTGCCGGAGGTGGATAATGAAATGGAGGAGGAGTTTAAGGGCATGGTGAAGTTGTTGGATGAGAAGTGGGGGAAGTTAGAGATTGCGACTTTTTTGAGTGGGCCGCATGATGAGAGTAATGCGATTATGTCGATTTATGCGGGGACAGGTGGGACGGATGCGGCGGATTTTGCGGAGATGCTTTTGCGGATGTATTTGCGTTATGCGGAGCGAATGGGCTTTGTGACGGAGGTTTTGGAGCGGTCGGATGCGGAGGAAGCGGGGATTAAGAGTGTGTCGTTTACGGTGAA
>CAZVOZ010000037.1:2933-7748 GCA_964629065.1 uncultured Candidatus Peribacteria bacterium | reverse complement strand
GACCAACCGCCGGAGCCACCGCGACCGCCTGGTGCGCTACTGAGGTTGGTGATCATGGAGTTAGAGAAATTGTCTAATGCGTTGCTAAAATAGATCATGTCGAAAGCGGCGGAGTTGAGAGGATGGTACCAATTTGGTGTTTTGGCGAGGCCGTCGAATGCTTTGGCCCATTTTTCAGCGAGGCCAAAGGAAATGGCGTAGGGGAGGAGTTTTTCGAAGAGGATGTTTTGGTCTTCTTGGAATTTGATGCGGTCTTTTTCGGCGGTTTCGATGTATTCGTAGAGGCCTTTGAGTTCGTAGTAGGTTTCTTTGCCTTTTTGGGTTTTGCGTGGCATGAAGTAGCCGAAGGCGATGATGATGAGGGCGGTAGCGATGCCGCTGATGCCTGGGAGGATGAGGACTTGGGTGACATAGATGCTGATGAATAAAATGACGCTGCCGATGCCGATGTATTTGCCGCGAGTTTTGCTTGGTGAGGTTGGGAAATAGCCTTCTTTGACGAGGTCTTCCATGATTGCTTTATCGATTTCTTTTAGTTTGAGATAGAATTTGTTTTTTAGTTCGGAGATTTTTTTGTTTTCGCCGGTGGTGTTGGTTGGGAATATTTCATGCAAAATGATTTTTTCGTAGGGTTTTGTTGTGGTGTAGGGCTTTTTTAAGGTGAGGGTGTAGTTTTTTTTCTCGATTTCTTTGATGTCGATGAAGCCTTTGATGGCGTAGTCGATGATTGTGGCGGTGATGTCGCGCGGGTCGAGTTTTTCGTCGATGAGGGTGCCGGTTTCGCTTGGTAAGAGGTTGCGAGGTGGTGTGTAATGGGGAATGATTGTGTCTTTGAGGGTTTTTTCATCGCGGCCGTATTTCATGTAGAGGCTGAACATGATGATGAATGTGAGAAGGGGGATTGCGAGAACAATGTTGTCGAGGATGAACCAGAGGATTTTGTCGAGAAGTGTTGGCATTTCGATTGTGCCAGCGGGGAGTTTGATGCCGATGGTGAGGCCTTGGTATTCGTCGAGGGGTTTGGTTGTGGTGACGGTGATTTTGTTGTCTTGTTGGGTGATGCTGCAGTTTTGGTCTTCGGAGCCGTAGTCACCGGTGAAGCAGATTGTTTCGAGGTTTGGGGGAAGGTTTTTGATATTTAGGGTAATTTCGCTACTGGCGGAAGTGGTTTTGACTGGCCATTCTGTGCCGTTGATATTCCAATAGATTTCTTGAAAGTCTTCTTGGTCGAGAATGGCGTTTTCGAGGAGGTAGCGATATGTGAAAGAAGTGGGGCCTTGGATTTCGCTGTAGTCTGCCGTGGTCATTTGGAGGATGAAGTAGCCGTTGTCGTGGAAAGTTTCGGTAGACCAGTTGTCGTAGGCGCCGAGGAATTTTAGTTGAGTGTTATAACCTCCGATGTAATCGTAGGGAATTTGGCGTTCGAGGCCGCGGTGGGCTTCATTGGTGAAGTCGGCGTCGATTGTTTCGGTAATATAGATGTTGCCATTTCCTTCGACGGTTAGTTCGGAGTGGAAACGGTCAATCTGCCAGTTTTCGCTATAAGCGAAAGCTGGCAGAGAGAAAAGAGAAAAGAGAAGAGAGAAAAAAGGGATAAGGAGTTTAAACTGTAGGCGGTTGCGGTGGTGGGGTTTGGTCATTTGTTGGTGGCGTTGTTGGTGGAGTTGGCATTGGAGCGGCTGGAGGCGGAGTTGGCATTGGAGCGGCTGGAGGCGGAGTTGGCATTGGAGCGGCTGGAGGCGGAGTTGGCATTGGAGTTGGAGTTGTTGGAGGTTGTTGGCCAGTGAAATTAACGGCGACATTTTGCTTTTCTTCTTCGTTGGCTTGGAAGAATTCGCGGTCTTTGAATCCAAGTTTGTTCGCGATTAGGTTGTTTGGAAAGATTTGAGTTGTGGTGTTGAAGTCACGAACAGTACCATTGTAGTAGCGGCGAGACATTTGGATGTGTTCTTCGATTTCTTTCAAAGTGTTTTGAAGATTGAGGAAGTTTTGGTTCGCTTTGAGGTCTGGGTAATTTTCAGCAAGGGCGAAAATTGTTTTTAATGCGCCGGTAAGCATGTTTTCCGCTTGTTCCTTTTCACCGACGGTTTGGGCGTTCATCGCTGCGGAACGGGCTTGAACGACATTCTCGAAGGTTTGAGATTCGTGTGAGGCGTAGCCTTTGACGGTTTCAACGAGGTTTGGAAGTAAGTCGTAGCGGCGTTTTAATTGAGTGTCGATGTCGGCCCAGCCTTCGTCAACTTTGTTTTTTAGTTTGACGAGGTTGTTGTAGACAAAAACAACGAACGATACGGCGGCAACGATGAGTAATAGTAGAATATAAAGCATGTTTTGAGAGTTAGAGGTTGGCAAGGTAAATTGCTTCTACTTTTTTACCACAAAGTAAGTGATCGAGCCAGGTTTTAATGTAGTCTGGGCGGCTGTTTTGGTAGTTTAGGTAGTAGGCGTGTTCCCAAACATCGAGGCCGAGGATTGGTTTGAGGCCTTCCATGAGAGGATTGTCTTGGTTTGCAGTTGAGGTGATGTGGAGTTCATTGTTTTGGTTGAGTGAAAGCCAAGCCCATCCGCTGCCGAATCTAGTGAGGGCGGCTTGAGTAAATTCTTCTTTGAATTTTTCGATAGAGCCCCATTTTTTATTGATTGCTTCGAGTGATTGGCCTTGGGCTGGTTCGGCATTTGGTGACATGAGGTTCCAGAAAAGGTCGTGATTGTAATGTCCACCGCCGTTGTTGCGGACGATGGTGCGGATTTCTTCGGGAAGTTGGTCGAGGTTTTTTAGTAATTCTTCGATTGATTTTGTGGCATGCTCGTGGTGGTTTTGGAGGGCGCCGTTAAGTTTTTCAATGTAGGTGGCGTGATGTTTGGTGAAATGGATTTCCATTGTGCGAGCGTCGATGTGTGGTTCGAGGGCGTCGTAAGTGTAAGGGAGTGGGGATTGGGTGAACATTTTAGGGAAATTAATAATTAATAATTAAGAATGAATAATTTTTTTCAAGTTTAGCATTTTTAGCCGCGAGTGAAAACTAGGTCGTGTTTGGTGGAGAGTTTGGGGGCGAATTTGTAGCCGTCTTCGGTGAAGTCTTTGAGGGCTTCGGGATTGGTGATCGCGTTTTTAACTATCCAGTTGGTCATGGTGCCGCGGGCGATTTTGGCGTAGAGGGCGACGATTTTGTATTCTTGGCCTTTTTTTTCTTTGAAGATTGGCGTGTAGGCGGTGAATTTTTTGAGGTTGAGGGGTTTGGAGTATTCTTTGGAGGCGAGGTCGATAACCGTATCGGTTTCTTTTTGGAGGGCTTCGGTGATTTTCGTTTTCCAAAAGTCAGTTTTGTGATGCATTTCGAGGCGATATGGTTTGATTAAGTCCAGTGGTTTGAGGAGGCCGTAGAGTCCTGATAAGGTGCGAATGTGGGCGTTGGCAAAGGCTAATTCTTGTGTTGAGTAGTCGTGGGGTTTGATGTCGCGGTAGACGTCGCCGATGAAGGCGAAGAGGGCGGGGCGGGGAGAAAAGTCCTGAAAAAAGCGATCTGCTGCGTCAAGTTCGTCGCTTCCTCCTCGTCGTATAAGGTCATACGCCTCCGTCGGTCGCGACTTCTTTTCTTGCATCTCATCTTTTTTGAGGACTTTTTCTGGATCTTTTGAAAAGTTTTGAAAACGGAAATAATTGAGTTCGGCGATTTTGGTGCTGACTTTCATCATTTTAGCGATTTGCGCGGCGGAGAGTTTTTTCATTTCGGCGGCGAGTTGGTCGGCTTCTTTTTGAAAAACTGGGGTGGAGGTTTGGAGGTTTTTTGCCAGTTTGGTGGTGAAATCGAGGGTTTTGGAGGGAGAAAGGAGGATGAGCATTTAGCGATTCATTAGGAATTCTTTGAATAGAGTATAATCGTTTTTTAGCTCGATGGCTTGTTTTTCGCGATTGGCGTATTGGGCGAGGGATTCGGGGATTTCGATGGGGTGGCCGATGGCTTGTTCGACGACTTCGCGGAATTTGGCGGGGTGGGCGGTTTCGAGAATGACGGCGGGAGTGTTTTGGTGTTCGGGGTGTTGTTGGCGGAAGGAGTTAAGGCCGAGGAAGCCGACGGCGCCATGTGGGTCGAAAACGTATTTGTCCCCCCAATCGCGCATTGTTTGGTTGGTTTCTGCGTCGGTGAAGGATTTGGACCAAATTTTTTCGGTGAAGTGGAGGGATTGTAATCGGGCGAAGTTGCTCGGGTTGCCAATGTCCATGGCGTTGGAGATTGTTTGGACGGAGGGTTTTGGTTCGTAGTGGCCGGTTTTTTGGAAGCGCGGGAAGGTGTCGTTGGCGTTGACGGCGGCGATGAATTGGGTAGTCGGTAGGCCCATTTTGGCTGCGAGAAGGCCGGCGGTGATGTTGCCGAAGTTTCCGGATGGTACGGAGTATATCGCGGGTTTTTGTAGTTGTTGGTAGGCGAAAAAATAATAAAAAGTTTGGGGGATGAGGCGGGCGATGTTGATGGAGTTGGCGGAGGTGAGGTTGTATTTTTCGTTTAATTTGGGGTCGGCGAAGGCTTGTTTGACCATTGTTTGGCAGTCGTCGAAGGTGCCGGCGATTTCGAGGGCGGTAATGTTTTGGCCCATTGTGGTGAGTTGTTTTTCTTGGAGTGGGCTGACTTTGCCTTTTGGGTAGAGCAAAATAACTTCAGTGTTTGGGATGCCGAGGAAGCCGTGAGCGACGGCGGAGCCAGTGTCGCCGGAGGTGGCGACGAGGACGGTGATTTTGTTCGTGGCAAAATGCTGGACTAAACGGGACATGAAGCGCGCGCCGAAGTCTTTGAAAGCGAGGGTTGGGCCGTGGAA
>CAZVOZ010000037.1:0-2833 GCA_964629065.1 uncultured Candidatus Peribacteria bacterium | reverse complement strand
CTGTGAGTGACGGCTTGTTTGAGGTCGGCGATAGATTGTTGATTTGTGCTGGTGAATTTCATAGTTGTTCTTGGATCAGTTTGAGAAATTGGTGTTGGTCGACTTTGGTGGTGTTGTGGAAGGGGATGACGATGTCGGCGAGTTCTTCGTAAAGTTTGGAGCGTTTTGCGAGAAGTTTGCCGTAGCAGCGGGCGAGGGCTTCGTTGTTCGATTCGTTTTTAAGTGGTTGGAAGGTGTCGGCCCAAACGACGGGTTTGGGGTTTTCGAGGTATTTTTGGAGCATCGCTTGTTTCATTTCTGGGCTGGCTTCGATGTAGATAACTAATGTTTGTCGTTTGAGTTCGGAGACGATTTTTTCGCTAGTGTGGATGACGCTGCCGGTGGTGTCGATGACGGTGTTTTGGGTGATTTTTTTGGTGAGGATTTCTTGCATCGTTTCTTTTTCGAGGTCGAGGTAGCGTTTTTCGTTTTTGGCGAATTGTTTGTCGTAAGGTTGGCCGAGCCATTTGGCCATGTCGGCGAGTCCTTTGTAGCCTAACTTTGTTAGTTCGGGGCCGAGTTTGCTTTCGATGATGTCGTCACAGCAAATGTGTTTGAAGCCGAGGCCTTCGAGTTTTTTTGACCAATGGCTTTTGCCGATGTTGGACATGCCGATGAGGCTGATGGTGAGTTGGTTGTTTTTTAGTTTGTCGAGAAAGGCGTAGGTGGTGAGTTGTTTATTGAAGGAGATGCCGGCGATGCGGATGATGTCCGAGAGGATGCCGGCGGCGGTGACTTGGGCGCCTGCGCCGGGGCCTTTGATCACGAGTGGGCGGTCGTTGTAATGGTTTGTGGTGAAGGCGATGATGTTGTCGGAGCCAGAAAGGTTGTAGAATGGGTGGTTTTCGTCGACGGCTTGGAGTGAGACTTTGGCTTGGCCGTTTTCGAGTGTGGCGATGTAGCGGAGGCGTTGATTTTTGGCTTCGAGTTCTTGGTTTTTTTGGGAGAAGGTCTTGTCGTGGGTTTGGAGTTTTTGGAAAAATTCGGCGACGGTTTTTGTTTCGCGGCAGTTTTCGGGGACGAGGTTTTCGATTTCGATGTCTTGGAGTTCGAGGAATTTTCCGGTTTCGCGAGCGAGGATGAGGATTTTGCGCGCGACGTCGAGGCCGTTTAAGTCGTCGCGGGGATCGGGTTCGGTGTAGCCTTTTTCTTGGGCTTGTTTGACTATTTCGCTGAAGGAGGTTTGGGAGTTGAAGTTGTTGAAGATATAGCTGAGGGTGCCGGAAAGTACCGCTTCGATTTTTTGGATTTTGTCGCCGCTGAGTTGGAGGTCTTGGAGGGTTTTGATCACGGGAAGGCCGGCGCCGACATTGGTTTCGTAGAGGAATTTGGCGTTGGATTTACTGGCGGCGGAAGCGAGGTTTAAGTAGTTTTTGATGTTTCCGGATTGGGCTTTTTTGTTTGGAGTGACGACGGAGATTGAGGCGTTGAGGATTTCGGCGTAGTGGTTGGCGACTTCTTCGCTGGATGTGCAGTCGATGAAGACGCTGTTGGCGAGGTTTAATTCGTGCATTTGTTTGACGAATTTTTTGAGGTCGGATTTTGTGGTGCTTTTGGCGAGGGCTTTGTCCCAATTTTTGAGGTCGATGCCGTTTGGGTCGAAGAGCATTTTTTCGCGATCGGCGAGAGCGACAAGGTTGAGTTCGAGTTGTTGATTGAGTAAGAGGTCTTTTTGTTGGGTTTGGAGTTGTTGGAGAAGGGTTTTGCCGACGAGGCCGGGGCCGATCATGAAGAGGTTGAGGGTTTTGATTTTGGACATGAAAAGGGCATCGTGGATGACATTGATCGCTTTTTGTTCTTCGTGTTTGGCGATGACGATGGAGATGTTTAATTCGCTGGAGCCTTGGGCGATGGCTTTGACATTGATGCCGTTTTGGCCGAGGGCTTGGAAAACTTTGCCGGAAGTGCCGGGGACGCGGCGCATGTTTTCGCCAACGACTGCGATGATCGAGAGGTCTTTTTCGACGATTACGGGATCGATTTCGTTGGTTTCAATTTCTTTTTTGAATTCTTCTTCGATCGATTTTTTCGCTGTGGCGGCGGCTTGGGGTTCGATGGCGAAACAAATGGAATGTTCGGAGGAAGCTTGGCTGATGAGGATGATATTGATTTTTTCTTTTGCGAGAGCGCTGAAAAGGCGTTGGGAGACGCCGGTGACGCCGATCATGCCGCTGCCTTGGAGTTGGAGAAGGGCGATGTCGTTGATCGAGGAGATGCCTTTGATTGCGGAGCTGAGGAAGCTGCCTTCGTTGTTGATGACGGAGCCGGCGAAGTCCGGTTGCATGGTGTTTTTGATGCGGATTGGGATGTTTTTTTGCATCGCTGGGCGCATTGTTGGTGGGTGGATTACTTTGGCGCCGAAGTGGGACATTTCCATCGCTTCTTTGTAGGTGATCGCGTCGAGGGTGAAGGCTTTTTTCGCTTTGCGTGGGTCGGCGCTCATGATGCCGTTGACGTCGGTCCAGATTTCGATTTCTTCGGCATTGAGGGCGGCGCCAAAAATTGAGGCGCTGTAATCGCTGCCGCCGCGGCCGAGAGTGGTGGTTTCGTTTTCGGGTGTTGAGCCGATGAAGCCGGTGATTATTTGGAGTTTGGGGTGTTTGTTGAAGTGGTTTTGGATGTTTGCGTCGGTTTTTTTGAAGTCGACTTTGGCGTAGGTGAAATGGTCGTCGGTAACGATGAGAGTGCGAGCGTCGAGGTATTCGGTTGGAATTTTTTGGTTGAGATATTGGCTAACGATGTAGGCGGAAAGGCGTTCGCCGAAACTGGCGACGAGGTCGAGGGTGCGGTTGGA
>CAZVOZ010000036.1:3493-7777 GCA_964629065.1 uncultured Candidatus Peribacteria bacterium | reverse complement strand
TCTAGTTCCCTAGTTTCTATCCATGATCGAAAAACTTCAGTCACATATCAAAACCAATCCAAACCCACTTATAATTGTCCTCGGCCCCACCGCTTCGGGCAAAACCGCCCTTGCTTTAGACATTGCCAAACAAATTGATGGCGAAATTATCTCCACCGATTCGCGCCAAATCTACCGCCAAATGGACATCTCTACCGACTTGATCCAACCCGCCGACCAACAAGGCATTCCCCATCACCTCATTGGCCTCGCCGATCCCGACGAAACCCTCACCCTCGCCCAATATTACGACCTCGCCATTGCCAAAATCGCCGACATCCAAGCCCGCGGCAAAATCCCCATGCTCGTCGGCGGCACCGGCCTCTACATTTCCGCGATCATCGACGGCTACGAACTGAGACGCATCCCGCCAAACCCCGAACTCCGCGCCCGCCTCGAACAAGACGCCGAAAAACACGGCAAAGAATTCGTCTACGAACAACTCCAAAAACTCGATCCCACCGCCGCCGCCAAAATCGCCCCCCAAAACCTCCGTTTCGTTATTCGCGCGATCGAAAGAGCCTTAAGTGATTCTCAGGAAAGTTTGCCCAAAGTTGACGCAGTAGATCGCCCTTGGCAAACTTTTCTCCTTGGTATCGAATGGCCGCGCGCCGAACTATACGAAAGAATCAACCACCGCGTCGACCTCCAAATTCAACGCGGCCTCATCGCCGAAGTCCAAACTCTTCTCGCCAAAGGCTACGCCGGAAGCCTTCCCTCGATGTCTTCCCTCGGCGTCAAAGAAATCATTCCCTATTTAAACGGCGAACAAACGCTTGAAGAAGCCATTGCCACGCTCAAACAAAACACTCGCCGCTACGCCAAACGGCAGCTGACTTGGTTCCGACGATATGATAATATTCACTGGCTTAAACCCTCCGAACTATGAAACCTTCATTTGAAGACCTCCTAAAATTGGCCGAAATCCTCCGCAGCGAAAATGGCTGCCCTTGGGATCGCCAACAAACCATCGAATCAATGGTCGAACACCTCGACGAAGAAGCCAAAGAAGTCCAACAAGCCATTCACAACGACGACGACAAAAACCTCGAAGAAGAACTCGGCGACCTCCTTTTTCAAATCATTATGATCGCCCAAATCGCCAAAGAAGAAGGTAAATTCGACATCCAAGGTGCCCTCGCCCGCATCGATCACAAAATTCGTAGCCGCCACACTTGGGTTTTCGGCGACGACAAAGCCTCCACACCGGAAGAAGCCCTCGCCCTCTGGCAACGCAACAAACAAATCGAAAAAGACCAAAAATGACCTCACTCCTTGGAAAACAATGGCATATCCTCGACGAAACCACGAGACCAATCGCCGAAAAACTCAATAGGGGACTGAACGATCACGAACTCCACTTCCACGACCCCTTTCTTTTCAGCGACATGGAACGCGCCGTCAACCGCATCATCCAAGCAATCGAACGAAACGAACGCATTATCATCTTTGGCGACTACGATGTCGACGGCATCAGTTCTTGCGCTTTGCTCTACCATGCTTTGAAAAAATGCGGCGCCACAGTCTCTTATCGCCTGCCCAATCGCGTCACCGACGGCTATGGCCTTTCCGAAAAATTCATCGACGAATTCATTGCCAAACAAATCGGCCTCATCATCACCGTCGATTGTGGCATCGCTTGTTTCCATCAAATCGCCAAAGCCAATGCCGCGGGCATCGACACAATTATCACCGACCATCACAGCGTTCCCGCCCAAATCCCCGAAGCTTACGCCATTATTCATCCATTGCATTGCAAAAATTATCCTTTCAAAGGCCTCACCGGCGCTGGCGTCGCCTACAAATTAGCTGAAGCATTAGCGGTAAAACTCTTGCCGCCTGATCAAAAAATCACCCTCCTAAATCGCTGTCTCGAATTAGCCTGCCTCGGCACCGTCGCCGACCTCGGCCCCCTCCGTGACGAAAACCGCCTCATCGTCAAAGAAGGACTAAAGGTTCTCTCCCAAACTCGCACCGGGGGCCTCGGTCGGCTTAAACAACTTGCCGGTATCGCCGATCAGGAAATCACCGCCGCCCACATCGGCTTCAAACTCGCCCCGCGCATCAACGCCGCCGGCCGCATCGGCGATCCATACCGCGCCTTAGCCCTTTTACTTGACGAAGTCACCCCCGAAAAAATCACCGCCGCCGCCGATTACCTCGAACAAACCAACGAAAAACGCCGCGAACTTACGCACAAAGCCGAACTTGAAATCATCGCCCTCCTCAACCTCACTCAACCACCAAGTATTGTTATCGAACAAAGCGCCGATTGGCATCCCGGAATCCTCGGCCTCATCGCCGGCCGCCTCGCCGAAAAAACCAACCGCCCCGTCATCGCCTTCCAAGACCTCGGCGACACTTTAACCGCTTCTGCCCGCGCTCCCGAAGGCCTCAACATCATCGCGCTCCTCCGCGAATGCCACGACCTCCTCATCGCTTACGGTGGCCACGAACAAGCCGCCGGCCTTTCTGTTTCCAAATCCAACCTCCCCGCTTTCAAAGCAAAAATCACCGCCCTCACCGACGAACTCTTCCTTCAAAATCCTCCCCAAGCCAAACTCTTCATCGACGCCGAAATCGCCGCCCACGAACTCACTCCTCAACTCCTCCAAACCATCAAACCGCTCGCGCCCTTCGGCCAAGCCAACGAAGAACCCATTTTCCTCATCAAAAACCTCCCCGTCCAAAACCTCCAAACCATCGGCCAAAACCGCGACCACCTCAAATTCCAAGGCCACAACCTCTCCATCATCGGCTTCGGCTTCGGCCCCCATTTCGAAAAACTCCAAAACGCCGCCACCATCGACCTTGTTTTCAAACTGCTCGAAAACAATTTCCGCGGCCGAACCACCATGGAACTCCAAGCGATTGATCTGAAAACTTTGACATAAATAAAATATTATTGTATAATTCGATAATATCAAAAACCAAAACAGATGGCTTCGAGCACCGAACAGCAAGTAATAGAATTGATACGCCGTAGTGAGAAAATCCTCATTCTGCCTTCTTCGCCACCGGATGGCGACTCCATCGGCTCCGCCATCGCCCTCTACCTCGTCCTCCAAAAAATCGGCAAAAACGCTACAATAGTCTGCAGCGACAGTATTCCTGAAATTTTCCAATTCCTCCCCGGCATCAAAAACATCGGCAGCAAACTCGTTGCTTCCAACGACTTCATCATCAGCCTCAATTGTGACAGCAAAGACATTTCTCAAATCAAGAGCGTCGTTGAAGACAACAAAATCAACATCATCATCACAAAAAAAGATGGCCAAATAGCCGAATCCGACATCAGCTTCAATCGCGGCTCACTCTCTTACGACCTCATCATCACCGTCGACACCGCCGAACTCACCCAACTTCGTTCAATCTACGACAACAACCCCCAAATGTTCTTCGATGTTCCCGTCATCAACATCGATCACCACATCTCCAACAACCACTTCGGCAAAATCAACCTCGTCGACATCATGGCCGCATCAACCACCGAACTCCTTTTGCCCGTCTTCAAACGCCTCGAAAAAGAATTCAGTCAAAAACTCCTCGACGAAGACATCGCCACGCTCCTTTTGACCGGCATCATCACCGACACCGGCTCATTCCAAAACGCCAACACTACACCGCGCTCCTTCGAACGCGCTTCCGAACTCATCGCCTACGGCGCCCGCCAACAAGAAATCATCCAATTCGTCTACAAAACAAAACAACTCAGCCAACTAAAACTTTGGGGACGCGTGCTCAGTAAAATCCAAACCGACGAAACCCACCGCATCGTCTGGTCCGTTGTAAGCCAACAAGACTTCCTCGACACCGACAGTAACGAAGACGAAACCGGCGACATCATCGACGAACTCATGACCAACGCCCCCAATGCCGAAATCGTCCTCCTAATCAAAGAAAAGAAAGACGGCGATGTTTCCGTCAGCGTCCGCACCACCAGCCCAAACATCGACGGCTCACGCATCGCCGAACAATTCGGCGGCGGCGGCCATACTCAAGCCGCGGGCTTCCGCTTCCACAACACCGACCTCTCCGAAGCCGAATACAAAGTAATCACCGCTGCCAAAGAATTCCAAAAAGCCCGCCTCAACCTTACCGAAACCACTCCAGAAAACCCCGAAACGGCCGGCGACGATCAAAACAAAACTCTCTACAAGTTCGAGAATTAAAAGCTGCTAGCCCAGTAGATTAGCTCCGCCATCTGCCCGCGGGTCAAAGGACTAATCGGATCCAATTTACCCG
>CAZVOZ010000036.1:0-3393 GCA_964629065.1 uncultured Candidatus Peribacteria bacterium | reverse complement strand
ATTAGCTCCGCCATCTGCCCGCGGGTCAAAGGACTAATCGGATCCAATTTACCCGCTAGCGACAAGCCATTTGCATAAGCATAATGAGCATACTTATTGTACCAAGAACTACCTCTTTCTGGCACTTCCACCCGATAAGCATCCAAAACAATCTTTAACCCCTCAACATAATTTACTAAATTCGAGGGTTTGAAAGTTCCATCATCATTTCCGTCAACTGCTCCCACACTCTTCGCATAACAAACAAACTGCGTATACCATTCGTCAGCTTCCACATCAGGAAAACAGCTTTCTCGCGCAAAAAGACCATAGACTTCTTCTTCATATAACGCCGCAATCACAATCTTCGTAAACTCTGCCCGATTGATCAATCGATCCGGCTGATAACTGCCATCTTCATAACCTTCTACAATCCCCACCGATTCCGCATAACGAATCGCCGCTTCATACGGATGACCAACCACATCATCAAAACTCGTTGCTGTATCCGAAACAAACTCACAATTCCCACTCACCAGTTGCAACTCTCCGCAAGTCTCCGCCGCATTCGCAAAAGTACAAATCACTTCACTCTCACCACTAAACGCATCCATCGCCTCAGAAACAACCCCACCCAAACGCGAACACTCCATCCTCGCATCCTCCGCATAAACCATCGAAGAAAAACCGCAAACCGCCACCAACCCCGCCAAAATAATTTTTTTCATATTTTTAACTTTTAACTATTAACTTTTAACTTGCGCTGCAACAGCGGCAGCCACTCCTTCCTCAAACGCCCCCGGAATCACGCGATCCGCACGCACGTCCTTCACCAAAGCCGCAATCGCCTCCGCCGCCGCAATCTTGATCTCCCAAGTAAAATCTTTCACTCGGGCATCCAACGCCCCACGGAAAATCCCCGGAAACACCAAAACATTGTTGATCTGATTCGGATAATCCGATCGCCCCGTCGCCACCACCGCCGCTCCCGCCGCTAAAGCCAATTCCGGCTTAATCTCCGGATTCGGATTCGCCATCGCAAAAATAATCGGCTCCTTCGCCATCGACCGCACCATCTCTTCACTGACAATATTCGCCATCGAAACACCAATAAAAATATCCGCACCCACCAAACCATCGCCCAAACTGCCTTTCAAATGCCCCAAATTCGTCACCGCCGCAATCTCCTCTTTCGCCCCATTCATTCCATCTCTCCCGCGATAAATCAAACCTTCGCTATCGGCCAAAATCAAATTCTCGAAACCATACTTCAACAACAATTTCGCGATCGCCATTCCCGCCGCACCCGCGCCAGAAATCACCACGCGCACCTCTTCCTTCGATTTACCCACAACCTTCAACGCATTAATCAAACCCGCCAAAGTCACAATCGCCGTCCCATATTGATCATCATGAAAAACCGGAATGTCCAACTCCGCCTTCAGCCTCTCTTCAATTTCAAAGCACCGCGGCGCACTAATATCCTCCAAATTAATCCCGCCAAAAACCGGCGCAATCAACTTCACCGTGCGAATAATCTCTTCCGTATCCTGCGTATCCAAACAAATCGGAAAAGCATCAACGCCCGCAAACTGCTTAAACAAAACACATTTCCCTTCCATCACCGGCAAAGCCGCTTCCGGCCCAATATTTCCCAATCCCAAAACAGCCGAACCATCGCTCACCACCGCCACCGTATTGCGCTTCATCGTATAATCAAAAACCCTTTCCCGATCCGCCGCAATCTCCATGCACGGCGCCGCCACGCCCGGACTATAATAAATACTCAAATCCTCCAACGAATCCAACGGCACTTTCGAATGCACTTCCAGCTTCCCGCCATACTTTTTGTGCGCCGCCAACGACTGCGCTTTCAAATCATCAATCATTTATAAAGGTGGACTTATTGGTGCTGGCATCAGATCCTCCGGCGCACCTTCAGGAAAAGGTCCATTTCCTGGATCAACCGTTACTTCGCCATCTTGTTTCCCAATCACCACTTCATCCAAATTCTGATCCGCCACACGCACCAAATTAATCACAAAAGTCGCCAGCGCCACCGCCACAACCACCAGCCCCGCAATCACCGCCGGAAAATAACTCCTCTCATCTCCTTCTTGATATCGTTTCGCCATATATTTTTATTAAAACGCTGATGTCTGACCTTCTCTAGTATCCAAAATCACATCCTTCCCACGCTCCAACTTCATCGTCAAATTCAACTTCTCACTATAATAATAATCCACTGGCCCCGTCCCAATTCCAATCGAATCCGTTTCAATAATCAACCCATCGCCCGCCTCATCAATCAAAGCTTTTCCTTTACCTTCAACCAAAATAACCGCAAAAATTCGACTCTTCAATTCTTCAAAATCCACCAATTCCACCGCCTTATATTCCAAAGTCTTCAACATCGCCGCGATCACATTTTTCAACTGCGGCCCCAAAATTCCTTCGCCATATTCCGTATAAACCGCCAACACATCTCCATTATCTAAATAAACATAAATATCCGTCGCCCTCCCGCCAGCATGCGCCACTTCCAAAGCATCTTTCCCATCAAAATCAAACCGCGTCAACTTTGCACCGACAAAAGCCGAGCCCAAATTTTGAAAATACTGCTCCGCACTAACTTCCAATTCATTATCATCCATCGTCACATTCACCACCGCCGAATTCGGATACAACCTTGTTTCCGCAAACTGCATAAACTCGCGATCCGGCCGCAAAAAGACTACTTCATCCTCGCGATCAAAAACCTCAAATCTCCCCGCATCATATTTGATTCTAAACGGCAAATTCTCACCTTCAAACCAACTAAAATTCTCCTCAATCGGATAAGCCTTTCCATCGGCTTCCAATACCCGCATCAAACGATAAATCACTTCACAAAACTTCCCGCGCGTCATCGCTTGATTCGCCGACAAATTTCCATAATCATCCGAAAAAATCACATTCTTATCCCGCGCAAACAAAGCATAAGTGCTATACCATTCATCTTTTTTCACATCCGCAAACAAATCCGCCTTCACTTCCGTCGGTAACACAAACTTTCCGGCCAAACTCGCCATCTTCAAAGTCTCCGCCAAATTCACCGTTTGTTCCGGCCGAAACTTCCCATCGGGATAACCTTGTACCACTGCCTTGCCTTGCGCACTCATTACATAACTAAAAAACCAATCATCTGCTTCGACATCCGGAAAAGTCGCTTCATATTCCTTGTTCTCTTCGGCCATCTTGAAAGCGATCGAAATAATCTTCATCGCCTCCGCCCGATTCACCAAACCTTCCGGCTTGAAACTCCCATCATTATACCCACTAACCACCCCGCGCTCATCCAAAAACTCAATCGCCCGAAAATTCCGATGATTCTCCGCCACATCTGGATAAGATGCCGCAAAAGCGGAAAAAGAA
>CAZVOZ010000035.1:5949-7890 GCA_964629065.1 uncultured Candidatus Peribacteria bacterium | reverse complement strand
ACCTCAACCCCACTCACAATTTGCCGCGAAAATTCATTCATCGCCAACAAACACATCTTAATAAACCATTCTTGATAATCCGCCGGATACGAACTCCAAGTCCCCCCCAAAACCCTCAACTCCACCTTCGAAACCTCATGCCCCGTCATCATCAGCGCTTTCAACCTCACAAAAACCTGTGTATAAGGATTAAATTGTTGCCGCAGCCCCCTTTGCGCCGCTGGCTGCGAAGCCAAATAACTCTTCGGCATCCGCACATCCGTCGGACAATAAATACACCGCCCCGGACAAGGAAAGGGCTTCGTCAAAACCGTCACCGGCGCCACCCCACTCATCGTCCGCACCGCCCGCTTCTGAATCAAACTCAATAAATACGCATTCGCTTCAATCTCCCCTTCCGCCACCAAATCACGATACGCCTGAATAAAATACAAATTATGAAAAATCTCACCACCAAACTCCTTAATCACCCCATTACGAAACTTCTCAAACTCCCTCCGTGTGCGAAAACTCTGCCCCGCCGCACGCCGCATAATCTCGCGAGCCAAACTTTGATGATCACTTAAATCAATTTTCGTAAAATCCATGACTGGAACTATAACAGAAAATATGTTCTAATACCAAAGTGAAATCCGACGAACTCCTCCAAAAAGTCAAAAACGATTACAACCAAATCGCCGCTCACTTCAGCCAAACCCGCGCTCACGATTGGGCAGAATTCGACCTCCTCATCCCCTATCTTCACTCTGAACAAACCCTCCTCGACCTCGCTTGCGGCAACGGCCGCCTTTTAAACTTCCTCAAAAAACAACCAAACACTCCCACTTACATCGGCATCGACAACAGCAAAAATCTTCTCACCGAAGCCAAAAAACTTCACCCCAAAGCCAAATTTATCGAAGCTGATATGCTCGAAATCCCCCTCCACGACCAAAGCGTCGACATCATCACAAACATCGCCGCCTTTCACCATTTACCAGACGAAGAAACCCGCACTCAAGCCTTAAACGAAATGCACCGCACACTCAAAACCAACGGCCTGCTCTTCCTCACCGTCTGGAACCTCGACCAACCACGCTTTGACAAATGCCACCGCCAAAATCGCGACTTCTTCATCCCCTTTGCCGACAGCGGCGTCGACCGCTATTATTACGGATTTAAACCGGACGAACTCACCAACTTACTCAATTACGCCGGTTTCCAAATCATTAAAGAAATCCACAACAAAAACCACACTTACCTATGCCAAAAAACATGATAAAAATACTTGGCGTAAAATTCGACAATGTCACTCTCAAAGAAGCAACCGAAATCGCTCTCAATTTTCTCAAACAACCGGGCCAACACCACATCGTCACACCGAACCCTGAAATCCTTCTCGCCGCCGCCAAAAACCCTGAATTCAAAAGCATCCTCAACAACAGCGCCCTCTCCATCCCCGACGGCGCCGGGATTATTTGGGCGGCTAAACACCAAAAAAACCCACTAAAAGAACGCGTCACCGGCACCGACCTCATGGCCGCGATCTGCGCCGCAACCAAAGAACCAATCTTCCTCCTCGGCGCTGCCCCCGGCGTCGCCAGACAAACAGCCCAAAAACTCCAACTTAACCCCGATCACACCGAAAACCTCTCACCAAAACCCGAAGACGAACAAACCATCATAACCAAAATAAACGACTCCCAAGCCAAAATCCTCTTCGTCGCCTTCGGCGCCCCCGCCCAAGAATTCTGGATCGCCAAAAACCTCCACAAAATGCCCCACATCAAAATAGCCATCGGCGTCGGCGGCGCCTTCGACTTCCTCTCCGGCAAAACCCCCCGCGCGCCAAAATGGATGCGCGAAATCGGCCTCGAATGGCTCTATCGCCTCATCAAACAACCCAGCCGCATCAAAAGAATCTTCAACGCCACAATAAAATTCCCCATCAAATTTTTGACA
>CAZVOZ010000035.1:0-5849 GCA_964629065.1 uncultured Candidatus Peribacteria bacterium | reverse complement strand
ACTAATCCTTCTTCTTCATCATCTTCTCAATCGCCGCCTCAATATAAGGTTGTGCCTTCTCAACTGCAAAATCAATCAACTTCAACGGCGCCGTCACCGTCTTATGAGTCTTCTCAACCAAATCATTAATCTTTTCACTCGATTTCGACATATCACGCAAAACTAAAATTCCGTAAAAAATCAAAATCGACAGAAAAATAGTCAAAATAATCACACCAATCGCCAGCGAAACATTCAAAACATCAGCCGAAGTTGCAAACATTGAGGGATAGTTAGAAACTTACAAACAAATTATAGCAAATTTAACTCTTATTTGTAATCTTTTTATCTCCTTATCTTTTTATCTCCTTATCTAATATCTCCGCCACCATTCCCGGATTCGCTTGCCCCTTCATTTCCTTCATCACCATCCCAATCAAAAATCCAATCGCCTTATCTTTCCCACCACGAACATCTTCCACTGGCCCAGGATTCGCCGCAATCACCTTGCGACAAGCTTCCTCAATCGCTCCACTATCACTAACTTGCTTCAATCCCTTCGCCTCAACAACCTCAGAAGCCGCCACACCATTCAAATACATCTCCTCAAAAACCTCACTCTTCGCCACATTATTGGAAATTTCACCATTCTTCACCAAATTCACCAACTCCCCCATCATCGCCGCCGTCACTTTTTGCTCATCAATCGCCAATAAATCCTCATTCAACCGCGCCATCAAAATCGTATTAATAAAAGAAACCGCCCGCTTCGGATCATCCGTCAAAGCCACCACCTCCTCAAAATACCGCGCCAACTTCAAATCCTCCGCCAAAATTCGCGCATCATCTTCATTCAAACCAAAATCACGCACATACCTTTCGCGCTTCGCCCCAGGCAATTCTGGCACCAAAGCACGATAACCCGCAACCATCTCCGCCGAAATATGCAACGGCGGAATATCCGGCTCAGGAAAATATCTATAATCCGCACTTTCCTCTTTCTCCCGCATAAAATAAGTCTTCCCTTTTTCCTCGCTCCAACCCACCGTCACCGGCGACTTCGGCACTTCACCGTTCGCCCACAACTCCTCTTGCCTCTTAATCTCATAATCAATCGCCGCCTCCAAAGACTTAAACGAATTCAAATTCTTAATCTCCGCCCGCGGATAAAGCTTCTCCTCACCCACTGGCCGCAAAGAAACACTAGCATCAAAACGCATCATCCCCTTTTCCATATCCGCCTCGCTACTTTCCACATAACGCACAATCCTCTGAACTTCCCGTGCATAAGCCGCCGCCTCCGCCGCCGATCGCAAATCCGGATCAGAAACAATCTCCATCAAAGGCGTCCCCGAACGATTAAAATCCACCAACGAACCCGCCGAAACATGCGTCAATTTCCCCGCATCATCCTCCAAATGCAACCGCGTAATCCCCACACGCTTCTTTTCCCCATTCACCAAAACATCCACAAAACCATTCACCGAAAGCGGCTCATCATACTGCGAAATCTGAAAACCCTTCGGACTATCCGGATAAAAATAATTCTTCCGATCAAACTTACAAAAATCCGGAATCTCACAATTCAAAGCCAATGCCGCAATAATCCCCTTCTCCACCGCCGCCTTATTAATCGCCGGCAACATCCCCGGAAACCCCATACACACCGGACAAGTATTAATATTTGGCTCTTTACCAAAAGAATCATTATCACAACGACAAAACATCTTCGTCTTCGTCGCAATTTGCGCATGAATCTCCAAACCGATAATCGCTTCTAATTTCATAAACCGATTTTACACTTGCGCGCCCAGATCATTCAAGGCCTTTTTAAAAGCCAAGGTCGCGCGTTTTGCCTCCTTCGGCGACACCTCCAAAAACTCATGCACAATCTTATTCCGCAAACGATGCGCATACTTCAACTCCTCCACATCAGAAAAAAACCGCTTCGCCTTCTTCAATTTCTCCACCACCGTCCCCTCATAACCCCGCACCGACAACACATAATCCAAAAGCCGATCCAAATCCACCACCGCCGCCGCCGGGTGCACCGCCGCCATATCCAAAATCCGAATCCAATGCGCATGCACATAATTCAAAACCTTCTGCTCCAAAACCTTCATCCCCTTACTCTTCTTTCGCCGAAAAAAAGCCAGCAAAGCCAACAAAAATAAAAAAACCAACACTGCAACAACTAACCAAACCATCCAATCCATATTTGTAATTTATAATCTCTAATATCTAATTTGTAATCTGTATCACTAACTCTCTATCTTCCCATTCTGCACATGATAAGCAATCATCTCCGACAACATCCCCTTCAATGCCTCATGATCACGAATACTCTTCGAATTCACATACTTTTCCTGATACGCAATCATCTTCCGCTCTAAAGCCTTCGGATTAGCCGCATCCTTCAAAATCACCGAAGTCTTCGTCCCCAACTTATCCACCGTCATATCCCCATAATTAAAAATCGTTTGCAAAATCCCCTTCACCGTATAAGAAACCCCTTCAATCAAATGATAATCCAACCGCGTCGAAGTAAAATCAAAAAAACCATCACGATCCAAATCAATAATCCCCACATTCGTCAAAATCCACGCATCAAAATACCAACTAACATACTTATCAAACAAAGCAAAAACACCGATCACCATCCACAAAATCCACAACAAACCCGCCGCGGGAAAAACCCAATACAAAAACAACGGAATCAACAAACCAAAAAAACTCACCTTCGCCGAATCAACCTTCAAAACCAAAAGATGCCGATGAGCCACATCCAAAATAAACTCCCCCTCATCCAGATAACGCGAAAAGAAAAAATACTTCTTCGCCTTTTTGATTTTCTTTTTCGCCATACAATAGACATTGTAATCCAGAACAGTTAAAATGCCAGCACTTCTTAATCAAACTCGTGGAAGAAAAATACAAAAAAATCCTCAAACTCATTCTAGATGGCGGCATTAACCTAGTAATCATTATCGGCATGGTTATCGTGATCCAAAGCTGGATCGTCGCACCATTCGATGTTTCCGGCGCTTCCATGTGCGACACCCTCAACCTCGTGAAAGGCGAATGCCAAAACGACTTCGGCGAAAAAGTGATCATCAACGAAGCCCTTTACCTAGTCACCGAACCAAAACGCAACGACATCGTCGTCTTCAAAGCCCCACTCGAAAACGAAGACAAATACTTCATCAAACGCGTCATCGGCACTCCTGGCGACATCATCGAAATCAAAAACGGCGAAGTTTATCGCCAAGAAGCCGGCAGCGAAAAATTAGAACAACTTCCCGAACCATACCTCAACGAAAACAATCGCAACAACACCCACCCATATCACGCCAACTTCAACCGTTTTGAAGTCCCAGCCGAACATTACTTCCTCCTCGGCGACAATCGCCTCGCCTCAACCGATTCCCGCAGCTGCTTCCAACACAGCATCTCCATCGACTGCCCAAACAACCCCGACAAAGCCTTCATCCATCAAGACGAAATCCGCGGCAAAGCCTTCGTCGTTATTTGGCCTCTACAAAACATCCGCATCCTTCGAAGCGAAGTAGAACTCCAATAAAACCATAATCGCCACGAGCAGAAAACCCGACCACCAATTCAGCAACCTCACCGACTGAAAAACTAAGGCAAACACCGACAACAAACCCAAAAACACACCTTGTCGCAACGAAACATTCACATGCTTGTAAAAAAGCTCATTTGGAAATAGCCAAAACCGCACATAAAAGCCCACAATCGCAAAAGTCGCACTCAAAGCAATAAACAAAGAAACAAAAAATAAACTCAACGCCAAAACTACACTTTCAAATGGCGACAACTTAAATAACACCAAAAAAAACGACAACCACGAAATCACCCCCGCCACAAACACAAAACTCAAATACCGATTAGAAGTCATTTCGACGAATTAAAACAGTAAGCAAAACCACATCCAACAAAAAGAAAAAAGAAACACCAGCAAAATAAGGCAAAACCGCCGCCGCATAATCACCAATACTTAATTTCAATAAATTAAACACCAACTGCGACTGCTCAAAACTCAAAGCAAACCCCTCCGCGCCCGAAGCAATATTAAACAAATCTGGCAACCTACCAAAACCTAAAACAAAAAGCGTCATCAAACCAGTCGCAACTAATAAAGCTACACCAACCCAACGCACCGCTCTCAGCGGCTTTTCCAAAGTCAAAAGCCCAACACCCGCTAACATCACAAACAAACAAACTCCACTAAACAACAAAAACGAATTTACCACTGAACTCAAAAAGGCCGACAAACTACCCGAAACCTTCAACGGAAACTCCGCCTCTACCACCAAATCGCCAAAAATCTCCCGCTTCCGCAAATCATTCAACACCAAAGCCTCAAAATCCTCCGCACTAATATCTTCCGCACGACAAGTATACAAATCAAACACCGACTCCTCGGCACAAACCGCTAACCCATCATACAAACGCTCCGCAATCGCCACACCCAAACCATTCCCCCCATACATCAATTCTTCCACCTCAAACCCCACTCGCCATTCACGATTATTAATTGGCTGCTGAAAAGTCGTCTCATAAAAATTCTGCAACACCCCTTTCATTTCACCTCCATCCAAAGCCTCTTTCACCACCTCACGATAATCATTCTCCGTTAGAGGAATGTCCTCATACTCAACCATCTTCTGCACAAAAGCATCACCAAAAAAATCCGCAAAAGCATTCACAAAAACCTCATTATCATAGTCAAAATGCCGCGCCGAATTAAACAAAAACCACACTAAAAAAGTCGACAACGAAAAACAAACAAACACAAACACCAAAAATGACGCAAAAGCTTTTTTAAACATAAAAAAAGTCTAGCAAAAGAGCAAAAATCAAGCCACCACAAACACTAACTTTTTTTTGACAAATCCTGAGAAAGAATTCTATCTCGCACATTTTCCAAAGATTGCCCTTCCACCAAAAAACCCGCCGCCTTTGGATGCCCTCCACCACCAAAAGATTTTGCCAACTCCGCCAAATCCACATTCCTATCGCGGGTCCGCATTGAAACCTTCACATTCCCCCTTCTATCTTCATTCAACAACAACGAAAACTTCACACCGGGAACCATATTCAAATAATCCACCACACCCGACAGCAAATTCCCCTCACTCTCAACATAATCAGACCTTCGCACCAGCGCCGACAAAACCCCCGAATCGCTCAACTCTAAATTATTCAAAACCTTCCCCCACAACCTCAAAGAATCCACCGATCGCGAGCGGAAAATCTCCATAATCCTTGAAGCCTTCCCCCCCAACCTCAGCAAATCCCCCGCCACTTCATAAGCCTCATCATTCGTATTTGAATGCATAAAACACCCCGTATCAGTATAAATCCCCGTCAAAAGCGCCGTCGCCATCTCTCGATCAATTGAAACATTCAACGCCTTCAATAAACGATAAATAATCACCGTCGTCGAAGCCGCATTTGGATCAACAAAATTCAAATCACCAAACCGATCATTCGAAGCATGATGATCAATATTCACCACAAATGCCCCACAACTAAAAAAAGGACATCCCCGATGACCATAACCCGCCATCTCCGTCCCCGCCAAATCCACCGCCAACACAAGATCAAAATCATTCTCCTTCACCTTTCTCACAAAATCCCCAATCTGCGGCATAAACGCAAAAACCTCCGCCGGCACATCCTTACAAAACACCTTCGCCTTCTTCCCAATCTTATCCAACCAAATCTTCAACGCCAAGGCCGACCCCAAAGTATCGCCATCCGGTCGATGATGCGCTAAAACAAGCACACTTTTCGCCTGCATAATCCTCTCCCCAATTTGTTCAAAAATTTCTTGATCCATAAAA
>CAZVOZ010000034.1:0-8089 GCA_964629065.1 uncultured Candidatus Peribacteria bacterium | reverse complement strand
TTTTAACTTTTAACTTTTAACTTTTAACTTTTAACTTATATACTACCCTTATGCCTCACACTCCAGTCATCGAAGGCGAAGCCGCTGCCAAAAGCAGTATTTTTCAACTTCTCCTCCTCGGCACGATCAAGCTGATCGCCGGAATTTTTAGCGGCATGACCGTATTGATCGCCGATGCCATTAATACTTTTGCTGACACCTTAGGCATTTTCGCCGCTTACATTGGCCTAAGACTCTCGCGCCGCCGTGCCGACGAAAAATTTGAATACGGTTACTACAAAATCGAAACCTTCGCCGCCTTCGTTATTTCCGTTTGGGTTATCGGTCTCAGCTTTTACATCTTCAGCCAAAGTATCGATACGTTTTTCCAGCCAACACCTTCGGAAAACCTCCTATTCGCAATTTTCGCGACTATTTTTGCCATCACTCAATCATTCTATCTACAAAAAAAACTCACACTCGCTGGCCAACAATCCAACTCCCTTGCTCTCCAAACTAGCGCCAACGACAAAAAACTCGATATCCTCACGGGCTGCGTCGTCCTTATTTCCATCGCCGCCAATTACCTCCATTTGCCATATGTCGAAGGAACCGTCTCCGGCCTGCTCGCCATTCTCATCTTCAAAGAAGGCTTCTCTTCAGCCAAAGAATCTCTCTTTTTCCTTCTCGATTATTGGAACGATCCAAAATTAAAACGCCAAATCAAAAAAATTCTTATCGCCGAAAAAGACATCATCAAAAAAATTCGCAGACTCCGTCTTCGCCGCGCCGGCACTTTCATTTTTGGCGAATGCTACATCGAAATCAACCCCTTCGCCGAAATGAAAGACCTGCGCGAAGAACTAGAAATCCTCCAAGCCAAAATCACCAGCCTCAATCCTTACATCAAGGATTTCTCAATTTATAGCCACATTCCCGCAAGTAACAAAATCCGCGTCGCCATCCCTCTCAAAAAAGGCCGCACCCTCAAAGGCCTCGTCGCCGCAAACATCAAAGAAACGGCCGGTTACCTTTTCGTCACTCTCAAAAATGGTAAAGTACTCCAACAACATTATCGCGCTCTCAAAGCCACCGATCACAACATCGTCGCCCTCGGCAACTTCCTCAAAAAAGAAAAAGTCCAAATCCTCATCGACAACAAACTCAATTCTTTGCTTTACTATAACCTCCGCCGCACCCACCAAATTTTGATTTATCCGAACTTTTCTGATATTAAAACTGCGGAAAAAACAATTGAACTAATCTTAATCGACAGCTAATGGCACTCAAAATCGGCATCGTAGGCCTCCCAAATGTTGGCAAATCCACTCTTTTCAACGCTCTTACGCGCACCAAAAGCGCTGACGCCGCCAACTATCCATTTTGTACAATCGACCCCAATGTCGGCATCGTCGAAGTACCCGATCATCGCCTCGAAAAACTCGCTAAATCCGTTGGCTCCGAAAAAATCATCCCCACCGCGATCGAATTCGTCGACATCGCCGGCCTCGTCAAAGGCGCCAGCGAAGGCGAAGGTCTCGGTAACCAATTCCTCTCCCATATTCGCGAATGCGACGCCATCGGCCATGTCGTCCGCGTTTTTGATCACCCCAACATCATCCATGTCCACGGCGAAATCAACCCCAAGAACGATAGGGAAGTGATCGAATCCGAACTCATCCTTAGCGACCTCCAAACCCTCGAAAAGCGCTCTCAAAAAGCCAATTCAGATGCTAAATCTGGCGACAAAGACAAAAAAGCTTACGCCGAACTCCTCGTCCGCGTCATTGAGGGCCTTAACTCTGGCCAGCTCGCCTCAAACCTCGGCCTCACCGACGACGAAAAACTCGCTCTTCGCGACTTACATCTAATGACCCTCAAACCACACATCTACATCATCAATGTTCCCGAAGATCAAATCTCTTCCGTGAACCGCGAACAATTCGCCGAAAAACTCGGCCTCGAAAATGCCGACAAAGTCGTCCCAATTAGCGCCCAACTCGAAGCCGATCTCAGTGAACTTTCGCCTGAAGAAGCTGCCGAATATTTCAGTGAATTATCTATCAGTTCTAGTGGCCTCACCGAACTCATTCGCACTGCCTACCACACACTCGGCCTAATGACATACTTCACGGCCGGCCCGAAAGAAACCCGCGCTTGGACTATTCCAAGAATTTGCACCGCGCCAAAAGCCGCCGGCGTCATCCACACCGACTTCGAAAAAGGCTTCATCAAAGCCGAAGTCATCGGTTGGGAAGACCTCGTCAACAGCGGCAGTCACACCGCCGCCAAAGAAAAAGGACTCCTTCGCCTCGAAGGCAAAGACTACCTCGTTAAAGACGGCGACACCATCCACTTCAAATTTTCTTCTTAAATTTGTGATACTTGCGGTAATTCCATCCCAAATACAAATATAAGAAGAAAATTTCCAAACCAATAATCGCCCAATCAATTCGCAGTCCCAAATAAAAAACCTCCAAGGCTAAAGTTCCCACCGCCAAAACTGGCAACAAAAACACCACCGTCGACACAATCCTTCGCCCGCGCATTTCTGGAAAAAACTTCTCCACCAAATTACTTGTGCTTAAAACCAATGTGAAAATCAGCATCAACGCCACATAAAGAGCAATATTCATTAGCATCACATTTTCTAAATAAAATTGTGAACCAGCTATAAAACTCAATGCTAAAGGATGCGCCACCCACACTAACGCAACCAAAAAGGCCAAAAATACAAAGCTCCACATTGCCCTCTTCGAAGTCTTATAAACCGCCACCACTGATTCAACCTGCTCAATCTCTTGAAACAACTTTCCCGTATCCGCCAAACTTTCCACCGTCACTTCCGTCAAAAAATAAGCCCGATTTGTCTGCGCCGAATACCAACCCTTAAAAAACTTCATATCCACAATATTTCGATAAAGCACATCATGAATATCTCTACTTAAACCAAAACGATTCCGCGCAATAATCTTTAAATTCAGATTAATATTCCCCATCTTTTTCTCCCCATAAACATCCATTGATTGCATCACATCGCGTGCCTTAATCGTCCCTTCCCCTAGCGCACTCAAAAGCTGATTCATCGAGCTAAAATCACTGCGCAAACGCTTAAAACTGAGATTTTCCACCAAACCCAAATTCAAAATATCCATCTCCCTTTGCAAAATCTGCATCCCGCGTTTGATCTTTGATCCGGGTTCCGCCGATTTTAAATAATCAATAATTGCGTTCCTTGCCGCTTTCGTAGTCACAAAACTCAACCACCCAATGTCGACATTTTTCTCCTCTTCCGTCAAAAGTTTTACAACATCGCGCGTATGCAAGATCGTCGTCACTGGCACCAAACGTCCCTCCACTTCCGCCCGCACCATTCTCTCGGCCAATTCGCGATCCAAAGCATAAGCAAAATCAATCACCGACGCCCCCGCCGGCAAATCCACCGCCACGCCCTTGTCACTCAAAACTACCATCCTCTCTTTCAAAACCTCATCCTTCAACCCCTTAATGAAATCACGACTCTCTCCACGACTCTCTTCCAAATCCAAAATTTTCTTCAACCACAACGACTTCTTCGGATCATTCACGAAAATATTTTCAAAATCCTCGTCTTGATGGAAAAAGAAATGCGAAGCAATCCCATACTCCGCTTCAATATGCATTTCTTTCGTCCGAATCTGCACTTCCGCCAAATTCCCTTCCACTCCAAAAACTGTCGTATGTAAACTCTGATAACCATTCGACTTTGGATTAGCAATATAATCCTTAAACCGCCGAATCAACGGCTGAAAACGCAAATGAATCGTCCCCAAAATCCGATAACAATCCGACACATTCTTCACAATAATCCTCACCCCAATCCGTTCATCTACATTCTCGAAAGTCTTCCCTTCCGCCGACAAAAACTTAAAAACACTATAAAGATTCTTCGTTCTACTCAAAACATCAATCTCAATCCTTTCCTTCTCCGCTTCTTCCTTGATCTCGCGCACAAAAGCCTCAAAAATCTTCCCCCTCCTCTTTTTCGATTTTTCCAATAAATCGCGTAAAGCCTCATACTCCGTCGGAAAAGCATATTTAAAACAAAGATCCTCCAACTGCGACTTCATTTCCCGAATCCCCAAAAGATCCGCAATCGGCACATAAACTTCCAGCGTCTCGGTTGCAATCCTCAGCCGTTTTTCCGCCTCCGGCACATTGTCCAGCGTGCGCATATTATGTAAACGATCCGCCAACTTCACAATCAAAACCCGCAAATCCTTTACGCTATGCAAAAATAACTTCCGCAAATTATCAATCTCCAGCTGTGGCATATTTTGCTGATATTGCACCTTCGACAACTTTGTAATTCCATCAACTAAAAAAGCCACCTTTTCGCCAAAAAGTCCTTTAATTTCCTCCAGCGTCCGCGGTGTATCCTCCGGCACATCATGCAGTAAACCACTAATCAAACTGTCCTCATCCACATGCAAAGACATCAAAATCTTTACCGTTTCCATCGGATGAGCGATATATGGTGTAACCCCATCTTTCCGCATCTGTCCACGATGTGCTTCCTCCGCAAATTCAAACGCTTTCCGAAAACGCTGTTCATCAAACTTTTGCAGATAACCCTTGGCCTGCTCAATGATTTCTTCCAAATCAAAAAATTTCTTGTAGACCATAATTATCTATTTTTTAGATAACCTGAATTATTCCACAGATCATACCTTTCTGCAATTGATAATTTGGCCAAAAAAAGCTATAATGACAGGATTTAAAACCCCAAATTGCTCGAACAAGATCCCCACAAACCAGAACCAAACTACTTTCGCCTCCATGTAGAGTCTTCAAAACCTGAATTCCTTGCCGAAAAACCTATCGAGGACATCCCTTTTATTGAGCAACAATCCGCGCCAGAACCGACCCCCGAACCCTCGCCAGAGCCACCAAAACCACCGAGCACCCTCCAATCCCTCGCTCGCCAACTCCTCGCCAGCTTGATCTTCCTCGCCGTCGGATTCTTGATCTTAAACTGGTCATCTTATAGCCAAATTTTCAAACTGCGCTTCGAACGAATTTTTGACATCAACCAAGAAAACTCTCTCACCGAATTAGTAGAAGAAAAAGAACCCCAAGAAACCTACCTCGTCGCCAGCGCCGATCCCGAAGTCCAAAAACGCCAAATCCCACCTCTAGACCTCGAAATCACCCCACTCGAAAATCGCCTCGTCGTCCCACGCATTAACCAAAACATTCCCATCGTCCGCGTCAGCAGCGAAAGCCTAATCAAACGCGACTTCGGCGCGCTCGAAGGCGAAATGCAAAAAGCCCTTCAAGACGGCGTCGTTCATTACCCCGGCACCAGCCTCCCCGGCCAACGCGGCAATACCGTCATCACCGGCCACAGTTCCTATTTCCCTTGGGACCCAGGCCGCTTCAAAGATGTTTTCGCCCTCCTTCACGATGTCGTCGTCGGTGACAAAATCGTCGTCTACTACAAACAAACCAAATACACTTACGAAATCTCCGACATCGAAGTAGTCCTCCCCGAAGAAATCGACGTCCTTAAACAAACTCCCAGCGACCAACTCACTTTGATTACTTGTACACCAGTCGGTACAAACCTCAAACGCCTCATCGTCAAAGCCAAACCGATCGCCATCAACGATCAGCCCATCCCTACATTACTCCAAAGATAGATTTAAATCGCCTCGAGCTGTCTTAGGATTTCTTCTTCCCGCGCCTTCTCCTCACTTTCCGCTACCGCTTCCTTTTCCGCAATCGCCGCCATCCGCTTATGCATTTCTTCTTCCGTCATCACCGGCGAAGCCACTTCCGCCATCGCCGCGCCACCTTGATTCCCCAAATTCGCCAACTGATCGCGCTCATTCGTCAAAATCCCCCGAAACTTTTCAATCTGCTCCTTACTCATAATCGGCATAATCTGCAGCCAATATTCCCGCTCCTCTTGATCCATCGATTCCGTTTCATAAATCAACTTCACCAAATCCGGAAACTCATCCCTCACCAAATCCGGCACAATATAAAACGCCGCGGCCTCCTTCAAATAATCCTCCGCGGACTTATTTTTGTCTACCACAACTGCTTTTGCATCGTTTGTACTCACCGCCAAATTATAGCATAATGAAGACCATCTAATCAATGAAATGGATCAGCAACAAGCCGCATCCCGCCTTGCAAAATTACGCGCAAAAATCAACGAACTCAATCACCAATACTTCACCCTCGACCAATCCGAAGTCGACGAATCCATTCGCGATTCCCTGAAAAAAGAACTCATCGACCTCGAACAACAATTCCCGCAGCTCATCACTCCCGATTCACCAACCCAACGCGTCGGCGCCGCCCTTTCCGGCAAATTCGCCAAGATCGCCCACAGCAAACCGAAAAAAAGCCTCGCTGATGTTTTCAATGAAGAAGAAATCCGCGATTGGCACGAACGCATCTCCAAACTCACCAAAGAAAAAATCCACTTCACCTGCGAACTCAAAATCGATGGCCTCAATGTCACCGTCCGCTACCAAAAAGGCCAATTCCTCTGCGCCCTCACCCGTGGCGACGGCCAAGAAGGCGAAGACATCAGCCACACCATTCGCACAATCAAAACTCTACCTCTAAAACTCCAAAACCTCATCGACCTCGAAGCTTCCGGCGAAGTCTTCCTCTCCAAAAAAGACTTCCAAACCCTCAACGAACAGCAAAAATCCCTCGGCCAAAAACTCTATGCCAACGCCCGCAACACCGCCGCCGGCACCGTCCGCCAACTCGACCCCCAAATCGCCGCTGACCGCAACCTCGAAATGTTCTTCTATCAAATCGATGCCCCAATCGAAATCACCACTCAATCCGAACTCCTAAAAACCCTCAAACACCTCGGCTTTCCCACCGAAACCCACACCAAAAAATTCACCGACATCGAACAAGTGATCGACCATTGCCATAGCTGGATCGAAAAACGCCAAGAACTGCCTTATGACATCGACGGCATCGTTATCAAAGTCGACGACCTCAAAACCCAAACCCAAATGGGGGAGACCGCCAAAGCCCCGCGCTACGCCGTCGCCTACAAATTCCCTGCCCAAAAAGTCACCAGCCGCATTCTCGATGTCATCTTTCAAGTCGGCCGCACTGGCGCCGTCACACCCGTCGCTGTCCTCGAACCAACCTTCGTCGATGGCTCCACCGTTTCCCGCGCCACCTTGCATAACGAAGACGAAATCCAACGCAAAGACCTCCGCATTGGCGACAGCGTCGTCATTCACAAAGCCGGCGACATCATCCCCGAAGTCCTCGAAGTCCTCACCGACCTCCGCACCGGCCACGAAACACCAATCAAATTCCCCAAAAACTGCCCAGTTTGCCAAAAACCCCTCGCCAAAATCGACGGCCAAGTTGCTTACCTTTGCCAAAATCAAACCTGCCCCGCGATTAATAAAGAAGCCATCTCCCATTTCGTCTCGCGCAAAGGCTTCGACATCGACGGCCTCGGCGAAAAAGTCGTCGAACAACTCCTCAGCGAAGGCTTCATCGCCGACCCTTCCGACATCTTCGCCCTGACCGAAGAACGCATCCTCACGCTCGAATTATTCAAAGACCGCCGCGCCACCAACCTCCTCGCCGCGATTGAAAAAGCCAAACAAATCCCTTTCGAACGCTTCGTCTACGCCCTCGGCATCCGCCACCTCGGCGAACAAGGCAGCTACGACTTCACCAAATACCTCTTCAGCCACGGCATCACAACTATCCAAGACCTCCAAAAATGGCAACCCACCCCCGAAGACCTCGCCAACCTCGATGGTATGGGCGACAAAATCATTTCCAGCATCTGCGATTGGTTCACCGCCGCCGAAAATCAAGAATACCTCAACCGCCTCGCCGAAAGGGGAGTGCAAATCACCACCGCCGGCCTCCAAACAAATGACACCCTCGGCGGCAAAATCTTCGTCCTCACCGGCACCCTCGAAACCCTCACCCGCGACCAAGCCAAATCCCTCATCAAACAAAACGGCGGCCGCATCGCCTCCGACATCAGCGCCAAAACCGACTTCCTCATCGCCGGCGACTCCGCCGGCAGCAAACTCAAACGCGCCACCGAACTCGGCGTGAA
>CAZVOZ010000033.1:5900-8172 GCA_964629065.1 uncultured Candidatus Peribacteria bacterium | reverse complement strand
AGGAAGCTTTAATCAAAATCTCAAGTCTTGCTTTAGCATTTACTTGCACATGTGCAAGTAAATTTTCGCCTTTCGTACATGTTAGAAAGGCGAAACTCTAAAGCGGCTTGAGATTTTGATTAAAGCTTCCGCGCCACTCTCTTCCCATTCATCAAATAACTAAACGCCTTCAAACTATTATCCATATTCCGCTCATTAAACATCCCCTCACAAACCCCATTCAACAACAACTCCAACACCTCCGCCCAACTTTCCTCATACTTCTCATTCCAAATATACAACACCTTGCGCAAAAATTCCGCGCCATGCTTATAAAAAACCTCCGTATACCTCTCACGAAAATGCAAAACATGAAAACGCAAACCCTCTTTTGAAATCGCCAAAAAATCAAACACCACATCAAAAGCCAAATCATACTTCTCATCTTCCACCGCCAACATTTCGCGAACATGCGCCAAACCATGCTTCACATAATTATCGACAAAAAACTCTGAATTCCTCGAAACAGCCTTAAACAACAAACCATGTTGAAATACCAAATAATCAAAAATCACCCGCCATTGATCTTCTGACTCCACACCCAACTTTTCACGCAATACCGCCGGACCATCGGTCAAATAACTTTCCACCAAATAACTCTCGCGACCACGCGCAAAACTCTCCAACAACATATTTTTTTCCTGCTTCGTCATTTTAGAATTGGTGAAAGAATTGCTATTTTACATATTTTTTATTTTCTGTCAACAATAAGATTGACAATCCGCCTCTTTCCTTTTAAAATATAAGTCATTCACAACTTTTATGCGCAAACTAACGGCAACACTCCTCCTCGGCACTTTACTCACATTAAGTGCTTGTGGCAGCAAACCAGAAGAAAACAACGAAAAACTTCTCCGTGAACATCCCGCCAAAGAAGTCACCGTTTTCACCGCCGGCGAAACAACCGACGAATTATTTATCGAAAAAACCGGCTCCAGCAGCGCTGAAAGTTTCGTCAGCCTCAGCCCAGAAATTAATGGCAAAATTCAAAACCTCAAAGTCCAAGTCGGCGACAAAGTTCGAGCCGGCCAAATTCTCGCTACCATCGGTGACTCCAGCACCTCCGATCAAATCGACCTCCAATACTCTACCGCAAAAGAATCCGAAAAACTCGCTCGCATCAGCGAAGAACTAACCAAATACGCCGCCAGTCAAAATGTCGACGCCGCCCAACTCGGCGTAATCGCCGCCAGAACCGCACACGAAAATGCGCTCAAAAGCCGTGAAAACATCCTCGACTCATTCGAACTCCAATATCAAAATGGCGAAATTGAAAGTGAAAACGCTGAACTCTCTTTAGAAAACGCCGAAGACAGCCTCGAAAAACTCGAAGACCTTTATTACGACAGCGAAGACCTTCTCGACGAAGCCGCCCTCGACCAACTGGAAAACCAAATCGACAACGCCGAAATCGCCGTCGACCTCGCCGAAAACCGCTACGAACAATCGCGCATCGCCCTCGACCAACTCGAAACCGCCACCCAAAGCCAACTCAATCAAATCGAATCAGCCATCGAAAACTCCATTATCCAATACCAATCCGCGATCAACCAGCTCGAATCAGCCCAAGCCGGAGCCCAACTCCAAAAAATCGGCGCCGAAACTCAAACACTTCAAAGCGAAAGCAACCTCAAAAACAGCCGCATCGCCGTCGATCGCAAAAACCTTAAATCCCCTATTAGCGGCACCATCACCGCCATCGAAGCCAAAGCAAACCAAAGCGTCTCACCCGGCCAAACAATTTTACGCATCGAAAATGACGACCTTCTCATAATCAAAACCTCCCTCAACGCCGAAGAATCCGCCCTAATCACCAAAAATTCCACCGTCGAAATCCTTTACAACAAAAAAACTTTCGCCGGTAAAATCCTCAACATCAGCCCAAGCCTCGATCCCACCACCAACAAAATCAACCTCGAAATCGAAGCGAACAAAAACCTCAAATTCCCCACTGGCGCATTCGTCAAAGTCCGCATCGCCATCAACGCCGACGACACATTCTTCATCCCCTTAAATAGCGTCTTCCTCAACGAAGGTCAAAAAACCGTCCGCATCATCGACACCAAAAATCGCGTCCAATACCAACCCGTCGAAATCGGCGAAATCGTCGGCAACTTCGTCGAAATTCTCAGCGGCCTCAAACAAGGCGACCAAATCATCACCAGCGTCGACAAATTCCTATCCGAAGATGAAAAAGTAAAACCAATCAATGAACGAAAATAAAGACAACTTT
>CAZVOZ010000033.1:0-5800 GCA_964629065.1 uncultured Candidatus Peribacteria bacterium | reverse complement strand
GCCATCGTCATCGGCGGTATTTTCTCAATCCAATCCATCCCCCGCGAAATCCAACCAGAAATCAACATCCCCTTTGCCTCCGTTGCCACATTCCTCCCCGGCGCAAACCCCGAAGATGTCGAAAGCCTGATCACCGACCCCTTAGAAAAAGAAATCGCTTCCATCAGTGAAATCAAAAACCTCACCTCCAGCTCCGGACTCGGACTTTCCACAATCCTCATCGAATTCGAAGCCGACAGCGACATCGACGAAAAAGTAAACCAAGTCAAAGACAAAATCGACCTCGCCAAAAGCAAATTGCCGGAGGACGCCACCGACCCCCAAGTCGCCAAAGCCGAACCCAACGCCAGCTCCATCGTCACCTTTTCCATTATCGGTGACCGCCCACTTTCCGAACTCAGCCGCGTCGCCGACGAAGTCGCCGAAGAACTCGAACAAATCTCCGGCATCTCCCGCGCCCAAGTCACCGGCAGCCAAGAAAAAATCATTCAAGTCAAAATCGACCAAGAAAAAGCCGAAAATTACGGCCTCGCCCTCACCGACATCTCCCGCTTAATCGAATTCTCCAACCTCAATGTCCCCATCGGCGTCATCACCACCGACCAAATCAACTACGGCCTCCGTATCGACAACAGCATCAAAACCGTCGAACAAATCCTCAACCTCCCCCTCCTCGACCAAGTTCTCCTTCGCGACATCGCTGAAGCAGAAATCACCCTGAGCGACCAAAGCGTTATCACCAAATTATCCGTCAACGGCAAAGAATCCAAACCCACCGTTTCCATTCAAGTCTTCAAAGAAACCGGCTCAAACATCATCGCCGTCGTCGATAGTGCCAAAGCAAGAATCGCCGAATTAGAACTCGACCCCGATGTCGAAATCACCGTCAGCAACGACAACTCCGAATTCATCCGTACCGATCTCGGCATCCTCACCTCAAGCGGCTGGCAAACAATCGTGATCATCGTCGTCATTCTCTTCCTTGCGCTCGGCCTCGCCGAAGGCATCCTCGCCGCCATCTCCATTCCCCTCACATTGCTCACAACCTTCATGGTAATGAAAGCAATGGGATTAAGCCTCAACAGTCTCACTTTATTTTCACTCGTCATCGCCCTCGGAATTCTCGTCGACACCGCCATCGTGATCATGGAAGGCATCAACGAAAATCTCAAAAAAGGCCTCAACGCCACCGACTCCGCAATCCAATCCGTCGAAACCTACAAATGGCCGCTCATCGCCGGCACCATGACAACAGTCTTCGCCTTCTTCCCAATGCTCCTCGTCAGCGGCATTCTCGGCGAATTTCTCAAAGCCCTTCCTCTCACCATCTCCGCCGCCCTCCTTAGCTCACTAGTCATTTCCCTCACCATCATCCCCGCAATCAGTACGAAATTCCTCGCCAAACATAAAGGCGCCGAACATAAAAGCATCCTAAACTCCATTTTCCACAAAGCCGAAAACTTCTTTAGCAAACTAATCGACAAACTTCTCTCGCGCCGCTTCTACCGCTTACTAACAGTAGGCATCGCCACGATCGCCTTCCTTATGAGCATGGCTTTACCAATCACCGGCGCCCTCAAAGTTGAAATGTTCCCCCAAACCGACTTCCGCTATTTCATCATCAACATCGAAACACCAAAAGGCCTAATCATTTCCCAAACAGAAAAAATCACCGCCAAAATCGAAGACACCTTATACAAAACTCCAGAAATCGAAAGCTTCCTCACAATCATCGGCACCGGTCAATCCGGCGTAGCCACCGACATCGTCACCGTTGGTCAAGCCGGCGCCAGCAACCTCGCCAACATCACCGTAAATTTAACTCCAAAAGAACAACGCGAAAAACCCAGTTACGAAGTCGCCGAAGAACTCCGCAAGACTTTTGAATCAATCCAAGACATTAAAGTAACAGTACAAGAGTTCAGCGAAGGCCCACCAAGTGACGCCCCAATCGCCCTCAATGTTACCGGCAACGACATCAAAACTTTGGAACAAATCGCAAAGGACATCAAAGCCGAAATCAGCACCATCGACGGCACCGAAAACATCACTGACGATTTAAGCCCAGGCTTAAACGAATTCAAATTCACCCTCGACCGCGACCTACTTGCCGCTCACGCCCTTAACGGCGCTCAAGTAGCCGGCGAAATCCGCAGCATCATCCAAGGCATCGAAGTCATGGAAGTCAAAATCGACTCCGAAGATTACAAAATCATGGCTAAATACAACCTCCCAAGTGCCAACTCTGTCGCCAATATCTCCTTAAAAGACCTCGAAAACTTTCAAGTCAAAAGTCCCAAAGGCTACTCCGTAAGCCTGAGCCAAATCGCCGAATTCGACCTCAGCGAAGGATTCTCCTCCATCAATCACGACGACCGCGATCGAATCATCAAAATCAAAAGCGAACTTCGCAGCGACAAAAACGCCATCGAAGTTACAACCCAACTCCAAGAAAAACTCGCCTCATACGAATTACCACCAGGCTACCAAATCAACTTTGGCGGCGACACCGAAGACATCGAAAAATCCTTCCAAGAACTCTTCATGTCCATGGGTATCGCCGTCCTCCTCATCGGCTTCACCCTCGTCCTAATGTTCAATTCATTAAGCCAACCTTTCGTCATTCTTCTTACATTACCACTCGCCCTAATCGGCGTTCTTCCCGGTCTTACCGCCGTCGGCCTCAACCTTTCATTCCCCGCCTTCCTCGGCGTCGTCGCCCTATCCGGCGTTGTCGTCAATGACGCCATCGTCCTCATCGACCGCATCAACGAAAACCTCCGCGGAGGAATACCTCTAAAACAAGCCATCGCCGAATCAGCCCGCTCTCGCCTTCAACCAATCATCATGACCTCAATCACCACCATCGCCGGCATCCTACCTCTCGCCTACACCAACGAATTCTGGGCCGGCCTCGGATTCTCCCTCGTCTTCGGCCTCATCGCCGCAACCTTCCTCACCCTCATCGTCATCCCAGTAATATTCTTCATGTTCACCAAAGAGAAAAAATGATAGGTTAGCACCATGCAATACGCCTTGGTAACCTTTCAGCAAAAACTCGGAAAAGAACAATCCTTCACCTACGCCGTACCATCAGCACTCCAACCGAAAGTACAAATCGGCCAATCCGTCACCGTACCTTTCAGAAACAAAGAAATCAAAGGCCTCATCTGGGAACTCCACAACGAAACCCCACCTTTCAAAACGAAACAAATCATCGAAATCAACGATTTCACACCACTTTTAAACAAAGTGCAAGTAGCCCTCGCCAAATGGATCACTGATTACTACTTTTCACCCCTCAGTGCCGCCCTAAAACTCCTGATTCCAAAACGCGTTTTTCAACAAAAACCTCCGAAGTCAAACAAACAAAATCACGAGCAAATAATTAGAACTCAAGCCTTAGATTTAAGCTCTGAACAACAACATGCGATCGACACCATTCAAAACTCAAAAGAGAGTAATTTTTTAATTCATGGAATCACCGGCTCTGGCAAAACCGAGATCTATTGTCGCCTCGCCGCCACCACCATTGCCCAACAAAAACAAGCCCTCATTCTCGTCCCCGAAATCGCTCTCACGCCACAAACCATCGACTATTTTCAAAAAAACCTTGGAACAAAAGCCACAATCATCAACAGCCACCTCAGCGAAACCGACCGTTACCGCAATTGGCAAGCCATTCGCAACAACGAAGCCAAACTAATCATCGGCTCCCGCTCAGCAATCTTCAGCCCTTTCCAAAACCTCGGCCTCATCATCGTCGACGAAGAACACGAAAGCTCTTACAAACAAGAAAACACCCCTCGTTACCACACCCATCGCGTCCTCGAAGAAATCCAATCCCTCACACCCGAGTGCAAAATCGTTTTCGGCTCCGCCACCCCCAGCATCGAAACCGCCGAAAAACTTTCCAACACAACCATCAAACTCACCGAACGCATCGGCACATCCACCCTCCCACCCGTCCAAATCGTCGACCTGCGCGAAGAATTCAAAAAAGGCAACCAAAGCATTTTCAGCGAAGACCTCCAAACAGAAATCGCACAAACCCTCGCCGACAATGGCCAAATAATCCTTTTCCTCAACCGCCGCGGCTCCTCATCCTCCGTCGTTTGCCGTGATTGCGGCGAAAAAGAAACCTGCCGCCAATGCGAAACCACCCTCACCCATCACCAAAACCACAACGGCGGCACGCTCATTTGCCACCACTGCGGCCTCATCACCACCCCGCCGACAATTTGCAAACATTGCCAAAGCCCAAACATTCGCTACTTCGGCATCGGCACCCAACGCATCGAAGAAGAAATCCAAAAACTCTTCCCCGAAGCAAAAACCCTTCGCGCCGACAAAGACACCACCGGCGGCAAAGAAAGCTTCAAACAAATCTACAACGCCTTCAAAAAACAAGAAGCCTCTATTCTCATCGGCACCCAAATGATCGCCAAAGGCCTCCACCTCCCCAATGTTCGCCTCGTCGGCGTGATCCTCGCGGACATCGGATTAAACATCCCCAACTTCCGCGCCAACGAAAAAATCTTCCAACTCCTCACCCAAGTCGCCGGCCGCGCCGGACGCGGAGAAAACCTCGGCAAAGTAATCATCCAAACATACAACCCCGAAAACTTCGCCCTCACTTGCGCCCAAAACCACGACTACCAAAACTTCTTCACCTACGAACGCACCCAAAGACAACTCCTAAAAAATCCCCCATTTGGCCGCCTCGCGACCCTCCAACTCGCCGCCAAAACCATCACCGAAGCAAAAAAACAAACCGAAGAAATCGTCGACCGCCTCTACCACTTCGCCCGCCAAAACGAAAAAGCTCTCCAACTCGAAATCACCAGCTACCCTTCCTTCATCCCAAAATTCCGCGGCCAATACCGTTTCAATATTCTCATAAAAAACAAAACCACCGACAACACCATCAGCGAAATTCTAGCCAAACTATTGAAAGAAGATATAATCAAAACAACATTCAAAATCGACATCGACCCCATCACATTATGAAAACAATTCTCTCAGGCGTTCAACCAAGCGGCAAACCGCACATCGGAAATTACCTCGGCGCAATGCGCCAACACATCGCCCATCAAAAAAACGGCCGATGCATTCTTTTCATTGCCGACCTTCACGCCCTCACCACCGTACGCGACCGCGAAAAAATGCAACAACAAACCCTCGACCTCGCCCGTTCATATATAGCCCTCGGCCTCGACCCCAAAAAAACTATTTTCTTCAAACAATCCGACATCGCCGAACACAGCGAACTTTGCTGGATTTTTAATTGCATCACAAAAGTCCCATTCCTCGAACGCGCCCATTCCTGGAAAGACGCCAAAGAAAAAGGCAAAAAAGAAATGTCCGTCGGACTTTTCGATTACCCCATTCTCCAAGCCGCCGACATCCTTCTATATCAACCTGACATCGTCCCCGTCGGCCAAGACCAAAAACAACACATCGAAATGACCCGCGACATCGCCACCAACTTCAACAACATCTTCGGCGAAACCTTCAAACTTCCCGAACCAGAAATCCAAAAAGAAGTTGCCGTCGTCCCCGGCACTGATGGTCAAAAAATGAGCAAATCATACGGCAACACCATTGAAATTTTTGCCAACGAAAAAGAACTCAAACAACAAGTCATGAGCATCGTTACCGACTCCACACCACTCGAAAGCCCAAAAAATCCCGACAAATGCCACGTCTTCCAGTTGTACAAATTAATTGCCCCAAAACCAGCAGTCGCCAAAATGCGCAAAAATTACCTCAAAGGAGGCTACGGATTTGGCCACGCAAA
>CAZVOZ010000032.1:0-8245 GCA_964629065.1 uncultured Candidatus Peribacteria bacterium | reverse complement strand
GCATGTTAACAGAAGAAGAAGTTCGGAAAATTGCGGATTTGGCGCGAGTGCGTCTGACGGATGAGCAAGTGAAGAAGTTTGCGGGGCAATTGTCGAATGTTTTGGATTATGTGGAGATTTTGAGTGAGGTGGATACGGAAGGTGTTCAGCCGACGAGTCAGGTGACTGGTTTGGCGAATGTGATGGGTGAGGATGTTATTGAGCCGAGCGCGAGTTCGCGCGAGGAGCTTTTGGGTTGTAGTGAGTTGCCGGTGGATTCGAAGCAAGTTCGTGTAATGAAAACAATATGAAATTTCATGATTTAACAATTGGGCGGATTGCGGCGGGTCTTCGTGCGAAGGAGTTTTCGTCTGAGGAGTTGGTGAATCATTATATTGAACAGATTAGTGAGAAGGATGGTGATTTGAATTCTTATGTTTTGGTGGATGAGGAGGGGGCGCTTGAAGCGGCGAAAAAAGTTGATCGTAAATTGGCTGAGGGAGAAGAACTTTCGCCTTTGGCTGGCGTTCCGATGGGATTGAAAGATTTGTTTAATCAGAAGGGTGTGCGTACGACTTCGTGTTCCAATTTTTTGCGCGATTTTGTTTCGCCTTATGATGCGACGGTGGTTTCAAAGTTGAAAGATGCGGGAGCGGTGATTTTGGGTAAACAAAATATGGATGAGTTTGCTTGTGGGGTTTCGACTGAACATTCTTGTTTTGGCACGACGATGAATCCGCATAATTTGGAATGTGTTGCTGGGGGATCTTCTGGTGGTAGTGCGGCGGCGGTGGCGGCGGATTTGTGTGTGTATTCGTTGGGAACGGATACGGGTGGTTCGATTCGGCAACCGGCGAGTTTTTGTGGTGTTTATGGTATGAAGCCAACTTATGGGCGGGTTAGTCGGAGTGGTGTTAATGCGATGGCTTCTTCTTGGGATACGATTGGTCCTTTTGCGAGAAATGTGGAGGATATTGCTGAAGTGATGCAGGTGATTTCTGGGCATGATGCGATGGATTTGACGACGCCGAAGGTGGAGGTTCCGGATTATCGGGCGTTTTTGGATAAAGGCGTGAAAGGGATGAAGATTGGTTTACCGAAGGAGTATTTTGGCGAAGGGATTGAGCCGGAGGTGAGCGCAAGGGTGATGGATTCGGTTGAGAAGTTGGCGGCGGCTGGTGCGGAGGTTGTGGAAGTGAGTTTGCCGATGACGAAGTATGCGGTGGCGGTTTATTATGTTAGTGCCCCGGCGGAGTTGTCGACGAATTTGGAGCGTTTGGATGGGATTCGTTATGGGAAGAAGGCGGCGGAAGCGGCAGATTTGGTGGATTTTTATGCGCAAGCGCGGGGTGATGGCTTTGGTGATGAGATTAAGCGGAGGATTATGATTGGGACTTATGTTTTATCTTCGGGCTTTTTGGATGCTTATTATCGTAAAGCGCAAAAGGTGCGCACATTAATTATTCAAGAGTTTGAGGAGGTGTTTAAAAGTGTTGATGTGTTGATTGCGCCAGTTTCACCGTTTCCGGCTTTTAAGAAAGGGGCTTTGATTGGTGATCCGTTGGCAATGTATAAATGTGATGTTTTAGCGATTCCGGCAAGTGCGGCGGGTTTGCCGGCTTTGGCTTGTCCTTCGGGAATGACTAGTGATGGGTTGCCGGTGGGTTTGCAAATTATCGGGCCGCAGTTTAGTGAGGGTTTGTGTATGCAAGTTGCGGCACAAATTAATAATTATTAATTATTAATTAAAATAGCGAAAGGTTCGAGGCCGGTGGTTCTTCTGGTTGGGTAGTGGTTTCTTTGATTGGTTTGAGGAGGATTTTTTTGATGTCTGGGGTGGTGGCGATGTTTTCGCTAAATTGCCAGCACATTTCGAAGATGGCTCGTTGGCTGAGGGCGATTTCGTGGCTTTCGATGATCATGCCGATTAGTTCGTCTTTGAATGAAATGATCGCGACTTTGTCATCGTAGATGTTAATTTCGTTAGTGAAGTTGAATTTGTCGGAAGGGATGAGGCGGATTTCGCGGTAGTATTCTTTGTCTTTGGCGTGGACGATTTGGCCGGCTTTGTCTTTTGGGGCGAGGCCGCGGAGGAAGATTTTTTTCTCGGCGCGTTTTTGGACATAGTCTTCGTCGTAGGTTGGCCAAGTTTTGCGGATTTCGGCGGAGTTGGAGTAGTTGAGGATTTCGCTTTGGCTGGTGAGGGTGTCGGTGTAGATGGCTTTGATGCCTTCGAGGCCTTCGAAGTAGCGGATGCGTGGGTGGTTGATTTCGCCTTTGAGGGCTTTGAATTTCGGCAGGGCGCTGCGAAGGTTGGCGGTGCGGTTTTCGTATTCTTCGAGGAGGATTTCGGGGTCGATGCAGTTGAAGTATTTGATTTGGGCTTTGGTGAAGTGGCTGACGAGGCCTTTTTGTTTGAGTTTTTCGAGGATGTCGTAAGTGGTGACGCGGTTGATGTTCGCGGCTTTGGCGATTTCGGAAACGGGCGCCGTGCCGGTGGTGGTGGCGGCGAGGAAGACTTTGGCTTCTTTGTCGGTGAGGCCGAGGTTTACGAGAATGTCGGTAAGATTTTTGCTCATTTGGTAAAATTTATTATCAGTTTTTCGATGGCGAGTAAATAAGGTTTGTGATTTTTTTCGGTAAGTTTAGTTTTTCCGGTTTTGAAGTCGCGTTCGATTTGGAGGAATTGTTTATAGATTTTATGGAGGGTTTCTGTTGGCCAGAAGCGGTTTTGTTCGCGGCTTTTTTTGATGATGAAGGGGTGAAGGTTGAGAATTTTTTGGCTTTGTTGTTCGGACATTCCGTCTTCGGAAAGGGCTTTTATTTGTATGAGAATGCGGAAATGGCGCACAAGCATGAAAAAAATTTGTACATGATCTTGGCCGCTTTGGTCGAGTTGTTGGAGGATTTTGATTGAGGTGGCGGAGTTTTTGCGTCCGAGGTTGTCGGTGAGGTTGAAGATGGAGGTTTCGATTGAGGGGGTGCAGAGCTGTTCAATATCTTTGATCTCTATTGGTTCGGTTTGGCGGAAGGTTTGGAGTTTTTGGATTTCGTTGGTGAGTTTGTGAAGGTTGTTTCCGCAGTATTCGGTGAGCTTTCTGGCGATTTGGGGGCTAATTTTGTGTTCTTTGATTAAGGTGCTTTGAGTTTCTTCTGGAGTGAGTTGTTTGAACTCTTTTTCTTGTGCAATTTTTTTAAGCTTCTTGTAGAGTGCGGTGCGTTTGTCGGCGGCTTTGGTTTCGTGGAAGATTAGGATGTTGGCGTCGGTGATGGTTTCTAGTTTTTCGGTGAGTAATTTTTTTGTTTCTTCTTTGGCGTTGGCAAGGAAGTCGCGAACAATAAAGAGGCGTTTTTCTGATAAGAAAGGGATTGAATTGAGGTCGGTGAGCAGGTTTTGGAGGTTGAGTTTTTTGCCGTCAATGATTTCTATTCCGTCTTCGCCATATTTTTGAAGAAATTTATTGCTCCAATCTTTGATTTGTTGGCTAGATGAGTAGCTGTCTTCGCCGTGGAAGAGGAAAATGTTCATGAGGACAGTATAAACAAAAAAAGCCTCTCCGAGGAGAGGCTTTTTTCTACGCTTATGGAACGATTACTTGTTTGATGTCGACGAGCTCGCCGATACCTGGTGGGGTATTGAGGAGGATGCGTTCATCGTATTTGATGGTGACGGCACCTTCGTCTTTGCGTGGGTCGCCGATGGCGATACGGTCGCGGAAGAGTTTGTAAACATTACCGATCAAGCTACCGTGGATTGTGAGGCGTTTTTCACTCTTGGCGCTGCCGGAGATTTCGCCGAGTCCTTCTTTGTCGCTGAGGTTAACGGCCATGTAGATACCGTCGAGTCGTTCAACATTTTCGTCGATGATGATGTTACCGTCGATGACGATGAAGGCGACTGAAGGGATGTTGCGTGGGTCGGTGAAATTTGTTGGACCGTAGATGACATCAGAATTGATGATCAAGTCGTGGCCGCGGATGATGTAGGTTTGGGCAGCACGGACTTCGGTGGTTTTTTCAATCTTGTAGCCATTTGCTCCGCCGTCGATGGTGAGGTCGCCATTAGTTTTAATGAAGACGCCACTTTGGGAATTTTCTAGGTTGTTTAATTGAGCAACGGAGTTAAGGTTCTTGATTGTGAGGTTGTCACCGAAGCGGGCGAGACGGCCGATGTTAGCGGCGATCGCTTTGTTGATGTTTTCTTCGTAGAGTTCTTCCGCAACTTTTGCTTCCAATTCGCAGACGGTTGAAGAGAAGTTTTCGAGGGCGTTTTGGTAGCTAGCGATGTTATTTTCGTTGTTACTGAAGTTACAAATGTCGTGGCTTGGAAGTTCGAGGAGGGCGGCGGCTTCGTCACCAGTACCAGTTGAAGGGATGCGTTCTTCTTCTTCAGGGATGATTTCGATACCGATACCGTCGGAGCCTTTGACTGGTGAACATGTTGAGATGTCCACACCGAGGTCGAAGCCTTTGTACATCAAGCTGTCACCACCTTGGCGGGCAAGGATGTATGGGCAGATAACGATTACTTCGGCGCTGTCTTTGCCACTGTCTTCGCGATCGTTCCATTCGGTGCGTTCGTAAGAGGTGTATTCGATAGTGTTGTCGAATTGTTCGCCACAGCCGCTGCTGCTGCGAAGTTTTTGACATTGGTCTTCGTCGATTTCGGATTTGTTGGTCATTTGGTATTTGATGATAATACGACCATCAGAGCCAAGTTTATCGACGTTGTCGAAGCGGATTGCTTCGCCTTTTTTGAAGTTTTCTTCGAGGTCTTCAAAGTCTTCAATACAGAAACGGTTGCCACGGTCTTCACAATCGTAGTCTTCGTCATCGTCGTAGTCGTAGTGTTTATCGCCAGCACTGTTACTGTTTCGAGAAGTGTCGTCTTCGTATCCGTTTGAGCGGAAGATGATTTCACCTTCTTCGTCGCGGAAGTCTTCGATGGCGATGATTTCCATTGCTTTGAATTCTAGTTCGCCGTTGAGGTTACCGCGGATTGAACCATTGCGGAGGCTGTTTTCTTCGATTTCGACCGATTTGGTTTTGCTGCCTGGAGTGAAGGCGGCCATGTAGGTGACATATGGCATGCGGTCACGACCGGCAATATTGATCTGGTCATCGGCGTCGTCGATTTCATTTTTTGGATAAACGACTTTTTCGATTTCTGGTTCGTCATTATTGCGTGGCGGATTTGGGCGATCTTCCAGTCTTGGGCGAATGCTATCGCGACAAGCGGCGAAGGTGTTTTGGCCATTGGCATCGCTGGAAGCGAATACGGTGACGCGAGTGTCTTCGTCGAAGTCTTCAAGGGTTTGAGTCAAGTCGCCACGAGCAGAAACTTTTTTGCGATCGTTGTCGGTCCAAGTTCCGGCGCCGTCGGTGACTTCAAAGTGGTAGTAGAAGTTGTTACGAAGGTTGGCTGGATTTGTTTGGACGGCGATTTCAAAGTTTTGGCGATCGTCATCTTCTTCGATGTCCCAAGGTTCGTCCGGTGTGGTGATGTCGAGGTCGACACAGATTTCCGGTTGAGCTGGTGGGGGAGTCGGGAGGACTTTGATTTGTTGTTTACAATTTGCGCCGCCGTCAGCGGTGATTTCGACGGTGTCGGTTGCTGGATTGTAATTGTCACAAATGATGTAGAATTTCAGTTCTTCTCCTTCGACGAAGTTGATTTCGTCGGTGCCATTGTTGTTAGAGAGTTTTGAAACTTTACATTCGCCGTTTGTGGTGACTTTGATTCCGGTTTTTGGGAATTTGTCGACGCGAAGTTTCATTTCGGTGAGGCGATTTTTTGGATCAAAACTGCCGTCGAATTTAAGGTCGGTACAAATTTTCTCGATGTTTTCAGGAATCGGAATCTCAGCTTTACAGATTTGTTCGAAACCGACTTGTTCGATTTTGATGGCGCTTGCGGCGTTTGGTGCTCCGCCGTATGTAAGGACGATTAGTGTTTGGCTTGGATCGACGAGGACAGATTGTTGGACGAGGTCGGCGCCGTTAGTAAGTTGGGCGGCGAAGGCATTAAGGGTTTGCGCATTGAATGATGGGCTTTGTTGGAGTGCCGCGATAAGTCGTAAGACTGGTTCGTTGTTTGTTGCCGCGTTGTTTGGGTTGATGAATGCGCCGTATTCGGCTGGAATGCTCACTTTGAGTTTTTTCTGATTTGCAGGAATGGCTGCTTCGTTAACGAATGTGCTTTTTACTAGGACTCGATACATGCTGTTGCGCTCAATTTTTTGTGTGACTTCTAAGCTCAATGGGACGATTGGGCTAAAGTATTTGTAGTGAGTGAGGTCGTATTTGGTCTCAATACAAGCTGGAAGTTCTGGGATGTTTGGAAGGACTTGGATTTTGGCGTTACAGTTTTGGCCGTCTTTCGTGCTGGTGATGTTGATCACTGCTCCACCGTCTTGTGGGGCGTCGGCATAAATGACGACACGGAAATCGATTGGGCCGGAAGTGCGAGTGACTTCGGATTTGAGGATTGCTTCAGGGACGAGGTTGGCTGAGCGTAATGCAGCTTCGACATTTGCTTTTGTCAGTGGTTGGATTGTGGCGAGAGCCGGAAGGGCTTGTTCGTTTTCAATGAAAGCACCGTAACGCGCGTCGATGGTGTAAGTAATGTTGTTGCCAACTGGATCTGGGACACCGCTGAAACGAGCGGCGGCGCGGATGGTGTGGATTTCCCCACGGTCGATTGTTGGGGCGTTTTGGACGCCGTCGATTTCGTAAGCGAGGTTTTGGCAGCGAACGCCGATGATATTGAAGTCGGCACTACATTGTGGGATGACATTGCCGTCTTCGTCGAGTTGATCGACATGGACGACTTGGTTTCCGGCGCGAGTAGCGTTTAAGAATACGCCTTCATTTGGGTCAGCGAGGACGGAAAGTCCTTCGTTGACTTGGTCGTCGGCGAGAACGCGTTGGTTGATTCTTAGGTTTTCGTTGTTGTTGTTGATTGCTGTGGCAGCGTCGGCGTTGAGGACGGAGTTAAAGAAGTTGCGTCGTGGTAATTGGTCTTGGTCGAGGCGGACGCGGTTTTGAATCAAGCCTTCGAGTTGGATTCCTTGGTTTGGAGCAACTGGTTGGTTTAAACCGAAGTTGGCAACGATATCAGGAATGATGATTTCGCCGAAAGGGTTTTGGATGTTTTGGCGAATGTCGAGGATCGGGCGATCGACGCGTTCGGCTGGGCGAGCAGGGACTTCGATCGGTTCATCGTCAACCATGGCATTGAAGTCGAATTGAACATCGTTTGGTTCGAAATCAATTTCTACCCTTGGTCTTGGGGCAGGGTTATTTGGGGCTTGTGGATTTTCACGATTGGAGAAAGTTCCGTGGCCTTCGTCGACGCTGTAGCGAATTTTGCCTTCAGCGAATTGACCGCCGTTTTCGTAAAATGATTCGGCAGAGAAAAGGGTTTCAGAGCCTTCGTAGATGGGGTCTTGGTAACTGACGACGATTTCACGGCAGACGGGAGCTTCGGGAATTATTTCTGTTGTGAGATTGTCAGTACAAAGATTGTTGTTGAGAGCAGCAGGGTTGAGGCTGGTGGTAATTGTGTCCACGGTGCCGTCGTTGATGTAAAGGAAAATTTTTGATTGATTGTTTGTGGTGACTTCAACGGTGTTGCGGGCAACTTCGGGTAAGTCGACGAATGTTGGGGGGAAAACTGAAGTGGAGAAGACTTTGAAAGTGCCGTTATTGTTTGTCGTTTTGACGCGAATTTTTGTGTTGGCAGGAATGACGCTGTCGCTGAAAGTTGGGTTGTTGACGACGAAGCGGTGTTGAGTTTTGCCGCTGGCAAGTTTTTGTTTTTGGTAACTGTTGTCGACGATGTCCAAACTTGTACAGAAAGATGGTTCGTCGGGGATTTCGGGGATGGTGACGGAATCTTCACAGACATCACGGTTTGCTAGTGGTTCGTTGACACCACTGATGCTAACATTGACCGGTCCCGTTCCGGCGTAGAAAAGAACTTGATCGGTGTTAAATGGAGTAATTAAATTTCCGCGATCGCGTAAGAGTGTAAATACTCTTTGTCCATTGACTAATTCAGACCGGTAAAATTCGCCGTTGGGGTCGTTTGGTGATTCCCAAAGGATGCGAGAATTGACGGGGATTTCTTCGCGGAAGCGAGCTTGGTCGATGGCGATAGGGAAAGCCATTTTGCCGTTAGGCATTTCGCGTGGTCCGCCGAAGACGGTTGCGGAAAGGGCTTCACAAATGTTTGGTTCTGGTTCGACTGGTGGGGCGACGACTT
>CAZVOZ010000031.1:5205-8319 GCA_964629065.1 uncultured Candidatus Peribacteria bacterium | reverse complement strand
GGTTTTTGGCCGCTGAACCAATGGAAGTTGGCGAGATTGACGGTGTCGCGGGGTTTTTGTTCGTGGTAGGTGGAGGAGATGAAGACTTGGTTTTTGGCGCAATCTTTGGCGACGACATACCAAGGTCCGCCGGAGAGGCCGATGCCTTTGCGTTGGCCGATGGTGTAATAATAAAAGCCGTCGTGGGTGCCGACTTTTTCGTTGGTGTCGAAGTTGATGAGGTCGCCCGGTTTTGTGCCGAGGTGGGCGCGGAGGAAGTCGTCGTAGCGGAATTTGCCGAGGAAGCAGATGCCTTGGCTATCTTTGCGGTTTTGGTTGGGAAGGTTGTGGAGAGCGGCGAGGTCGCGGACTTCCGGTTTGGTGAGGTGGCCGATCGGAAAGATGATGCGTTGTAATTGTTTTTGGGTGAGGCGCGCGAGGAAGTAGGTTTGGTCTTTTAGGGCGTCGGGGGATTTTTTGAGATAGGTGATGCCTTCTTGTTGGAAGGTTTGGGCGTAGTGGCCGCTGGCAACCTTGTCGAACGATTCGTCGATTTGGTCCATGAAAAGGCCGAATTTGATCATGCTATTGCACATGATATCGGGATTTGGGGTGCGGCCGGCGCGGACTTCTTTGATCGTGTAATCGACGACGGTGTCGAAGTATTGGCGTTGCATTGGGACGATTTCGAGTGGGACTTCAAGGTCTTCACAGATTTGGCGGGCGTATTTGAGGTCGTCTTCCCATGGGCATTCGCCGAGGAATTGGAGTTCGTCTTCGAGCCAGATTTTGAGGTAGAAAGCGTGGAGTTCGTGGCCTTGGTCTTTGAGAAGCCTTAAAGCAAGCGAACTATCGACACCTCCGGAAAGTAGCACGGCGATTTTCATGGGTTTAGCCTAGCAAATATGCTATAAAAGAAAAAGCCATCTAAATTGTTGGTGAGATGACTTTTTCAAATTTTCTGGAGTTTCCTCACAGAGAGTCGTACTAGAGAGATCCCAATTCTGTAAACAAAAGTCTAAAGGCTTGTGAACCAGTCCAGTACGAGTCCCTAAGAGGAACAAATTAACTTTTTGTGAATGAACGAGGTTGAAACTACATATATAGTACCATATTTCTGACTTTAAAACAATGGGGGAAATGAAAAAAAAAGGGTTGGAATTATTGTCGGCGATTTATCGCGAAGGTGGTCCGGTGAATAGTGTTTATAGGCGTTATGGTTTGAGCTATCGGGCGAAGGGTTTTTGGTCTAGGTTGTGGAATCGATTGCGATTGGGGCGGATTTCGTTGCATCATTATGAGGATTTACGCGCGAAGGTGAAGCGTGGGCTGGCAATGAGATTAGATTCTAGTTTGGGGTTTGCGGCGCGGCGAGAGATATTTATGAATGAATATGCGGTGATATTTGAAGTGAATTTGTTAGCGAATTTAGCGGTGGCGCGTTTGGCAAAATTGTTGCGACGGGAAAAGGTGGCGGTGGCGGAAATTTTGGCGGGGAGTTTTGAGACGGAGTTTGAGGGGGTGTTGCATTTTGAAGGAGCGGGTTTGAAGGGAAACGGTTTGGATTTGGATGATTTTTCGGATTTTGTAATGAGGGAAATGCGGCATGAATTGACGGAAGGAGCGCGGGAATGGTATTTGGGGCTTTCGGAGAAGGAAAGGCACAATTTGATCCCCTATTGTTTGCAGGCGCAGAGGCTGTGGGCTTTGAGGGAAAGTGCGCGGTGGTTGACGGTGCGGTTGGTGAATTATTTGAGGGGCTAGAACAAGGCCGTGCCGAGGCGGAGCATTGTGGCGCCGGCTTGTTCGGCTTGTTGCCAGTCTTCGCTCATGCCCATGGAGAGAGTCGGGAGAGGTGCATCGTGAAAATATTTGGCATTAATTTCGTCGAAGAGTTCGCGCATGGCGCGGAAGTCTTCGAGGCGTTTTTGGGGTTCGGTGCGTTCGACGATAGTCATCAGACCAATGAGTTTGAGGTTTTTGTAGTTGGCGGCAAGGTAGTTTTCGATGGCTTGCGGAAGTTGTTCGGGGAGGAATCCGTGTTTTTTGGGGTCGCGGCTGATGTTGATTTGGAAGCAGAATTCGAGCGGTTTTAGGGCGGCGGCTTCGAGGAGGGGCAGGAGTTTTTCGCGATCGATGGATTGGATCACTTCGATGAAGGGGAGGATTTTTTTGATTTTGTTAGTTTGGAGTGGGCCGATGAAGTGGCGGCGGTAGTTTGTGAAGTGACGGAAGTTAGTTTCGAGGTTGGGCCAGCGGTTTTCAGCGAGGTCGCGGATTTCGGGGTTTTTGGTGAGCATGGCTTCGACCTCTTTTATGGTTCTATTTTTGATGACGGCGCAGATTTGCATGATTTGATTATAGCAGATTTTCTGTTGCAATATTGTCGCAACAAGCGTAGAAGTGAGTTATGGAATTTTTAGATTTTGCATTAAAGAAGTTATCGGAAGCGGGTTATCGGCTGACGAATCAGCGGAAGTTGGTTTTGGCGGAATTGACTGCGGAGGCGAAACCGGTGAATGCTTATGTGATTGCGGAGCGGGTTTCGGCGAAGGGTGAGAAAGTGGATGTTTCGACGGTTTATCGGATGTTAGCGGTTTTTCAGGAATTGGGGTTGGTACATTTGGTGCAACAAGGTTTTGTGCGTTGCATAGAATTTGAATGTGAAAATGACAAGCATTGTCATCATCATTTTGTGTGTAAGGATTGCGGCGATGCGAGTGAATTGCATGTGGAAGATAAGAAATTTATCAATGAATTAAGGAAGAAATTTCTTAATTTGGAGATTCAGGAACATCATTTTGAGTTTTTGGGTCTGTGTGGGAATTGTAAATCTTAATTTATTATTATGAAGAAGCTTTTGCTTGTATTGGTTAGTTTTGTTTTTGTGGCTTGTGGGAAAAGTGAGGTTGTGGAGGTGGAAAGGCTAAATATCGGAACGACGATTTTTCCGATTTATGATATTGCGAGTGAGATTGCTGGTGATAAAGCGGATGTTTTTCAAATTGTGCCAGCGGGAGCGAGTCCGCATACTTTTGAATTGACGCCGCAATTGGTGGCGGAAGTGGCGGAGGCGGATATGGTTTTTGCGATTGGTTTAGGTTTGGATGATTTTGCGCATGATTTGGTGCATGA
>CAZVOZ010000031.1:2603-5105 GCA_964629065.1 uncultured Candidatus Peribacteria bacterium | reverse complement strand
CATGAAGATGAGCATGGTCATGGGGAGTTTGATCCGCATTATTGGCTTTCTGCTTATAACGGAAAGGCGATGGCGGCGCAGATTGCGGAGGAGTTGATGGTGGCAGATCCGGCGAATGAGGCTTACTATGTGGAAAATTTGCGGAATTTCCAAAAAGAGGTGGATGCGAAGGTTGCCGAGTTGGAAGTTTTGTTGAGTGATTTGGAAAAGGAGCCCGAGTTGATTGTGTTTCATGATGCTTGGGGGTATTTTGCGAAGGAGTTTGGAATGGAGATTATCGGTCATTTTGCGAATGAACCGGGGAAAGATCCAACGGCGCAGGATTTAGCGGCGTTGTATGATTTGGCTAAAGAGCATGAGGTGAAAGTGGTTTTTAGTGAGCCACAATTGTCGCCGGATGGGATTAGGCCGTTTGTGGAAGATTTGGGGCTAGAGCTCGAAGTATTGGATCCGATTGGTGGGGAGGGGTTGGAAGGAAGAGAAGGATATTTGGAATTGTTGGAATATAATGTAAGGAAGATTCATGAAGCAATGCGCAAGTAATTTGGCCTTGGAGGTAAAGGGTTTGACGGTGGAGGTTGGGGGACATGAGGTTTTGCGTGGGGTGAATTTGGAGGTGAAAAATGGGAATATTTGCGCGATTGTTGGGGCAAACGGCGCGGGGAAGACTTTGCTTTTGAAGACGATTTTAGGGCTGAATTCTTATGTAAAGGGGGAAGTGAAGGTGATGGCGCAAAGGTTGGGTTATGTGCCACAGAGGTTTGAGTTTGATCGGAGTTTTCCGCTTTCGATTGAGGAATTTTTAAAGATTTCAGGAGGAGGTGAGGAGATGATTGCGCATGTTTTGATGGAGGTAGATATGACGAAAGAGAGGAAGAAAATGCTGGGAGCTTTGTCGGGAGGGCAAATTCAGCGGGTGTTGATTGCGAGGGCGCTTTTGAATGATCCTCAGGTTTTGTTTTTGGATGAGCCGACGACGGGGATTGATGCGAAGGGGCAGAAGAGTTTTTATGAGGTGATTCAGCATTTGAATGAGGTGCATGATGTGACGGTGGTGATGATTTCGCATGAGGCGGAAGTGGTTTCTAAATACGCTAATCAAATTTTTCATGTTGGAGATTATTAGTTATAGTTTTATGCAGAGGGCTTTTTTGGCGGGGGCGATTCTTTCGGGGATTTTGGCGCTTTTAGGGGTGTTTGTGTTGTTGCGAAGGATGTCGTTTTTTGCTGATGGCGTAGCGCATGCTTCGTTGGCGGGGGTGGCGGTGGGAGTGTTTTTTTCGATCAGTCCGCTTTTGGTGGCGTTGGTTTGTAGTGTGATTTTTGGGCTTTTGATTTATTTTTTGGAGCGGAGGTTTGATTTTGCGTCGGATACGGCGATTGGGATTTTGTTTACGGCGGGGATGTCGATTGGGGTTTTGGTGATTAGCGTGACGCCGGGGTATCAGCCGGAGTTGTTTAGTTTTTTGTTTGGGAGTATTTTGTCGATTTCGGAGGCCGATCTTGTGGTAATGGCGGTGATCGTGGCGGTGATTGCGTTTTTTTGGTTGAGTAATTTGCAAAGTTTGACGCTGATGGCGTTGGATGAGGATAGCGCGAAGATTTCGGGGGTAAAGGTGGATTTTTTGAAACCGCTTTCTTATGTGACTTTGTCGGTGGCGGTAGTTTTGGGGGTGAAGGTGATGGGGGTTTTGTTGGTGAGTGCTTTATTGATTTTGCCGGTGGCGACGGCGAAGTTTTTTGCAAAGTCGTTTAAGGGTTTTCTGATTTGGAGTGTGATTTTGGCCGAGGTTAATACTTTTTTGGGATTGGTGGCTTCTTATTATTTTAATTTACCTTCAGGGCCAACGATTGTAGTATTTGGAACGATTGTATTCGTGTTGGCTGCTTTGAAAAGATTATGAAAATTGTGGTGTTTGATACGGAGACGACGGGGATTCCGTCGAAGGGGCTTTCGCTGGAGTGGCAGCCACATATTTGCCAATTTGCGGCGGTGGTTTATGAGTGTGCGGATGGGGTTTTGCGCGAAGTTTTGCGGCGGGATTTTTTGATCAAGCCGTCTGTGGCGATCGAGTATGAGGTGGTGCGGGTGCATGGGATTACGAATGCGATGGTGGCGGATGCGCCGTCGTTTGGCGAAGTGGCGGAGGAGATTTTGGAATTATTTTCTTCGGCTGATTGCGTGGTTGCGCACAATTTAGCTTTTGATGAAGCGGTTTTGCGTTGTGAATTATTGCGTTTGGGGCGCGATGGCGATTTTTTGCCGGAGCAGAGGTTTGATACGATGAAGGAGACACGCGATTTGTGTCAGTTGCCGGGGCGGCATGAGGGGTTTAAGTCGCCAAAGTTGGTGGAGTTGCATCAGTTTTTGTTTGGGCGCGGGTTTGATGGCGCGCACAATGCTTTGGCGGATGTGTTGGCGACGGGGGCGTGTCTGGGGGAATTGCTTGCTCGCGGCGTTTTTAAGCCGGAGGAAGGGGGGCAGGGGCGGTTGTTTTAGGT
>CAZVOZ010000031.1:0-2503 GCA_964629065.1 uncultured Candidatus Peribacteria bacterium | reverse complement strand
GAAAAGGAAATTATGGAAGAAAAAGCGGCGATTATCGAGATTGAAGCGAAATCGCGGCGCATTCCGATGCGGGTGCGGCGGGTTTTATCAAAAGAGTTTGGAACAAAATGTTCAATGCCGAATTGTTTGAAACTGGCGGATGAAGTGCATCATACGCGGCCATTTGCGATGGTGCGAAGCCATGATCCTCATTATCTTGCGCCACTTTGCAAAGAGCATCATCAGATTGCGCATACGATCAATCTGAGGGTGCAACAAAGATGGCGGTGAAAGTATGATAGAATGGCGCCATGAAAAGTTGGGAAAAGTATTTGGAGAATGAATTTCGTGAGGCTTATTTTGAGGAGTTGACGGCGTTGATGGGTGGGAAGGTTTTTCCGCCGCAGGAGGAGGTTTTTCGGGCTTTTGAATTGTGTCCGTTTGAAAAGGTGCGAGTGGTAATTTTGGGGCAGGATCCTTATCATGGCGTGGGGCAGGCGAATGGGCTGTGTTTTGCGGTGAATGAGGGAGTGAAGTTGCCGCCGTCGTTGAAGAATATTTTTAAGGAGGTTGAGAGTGATTTGGGGGTTTCGATGTCGGGGCGTGGTGATTTATTGCCGTGGGCGGAGCAAGGTGTTTTGCTTTTGAATGCAATTTTGACGGTGGAGGAGGGAAAGGCGGGTTCGCATGAAGGGAAGGGTTGGGAGCGGTTGACTGATGCGGCGATTCGGGCTTTGTCGCGAGAAAGGGAAGGTCTGGTATTTATGTTATGGGGAAAATATGCGCAGGCGAAGGGTGCGATGATTGATCGTGAAAAGCATTTAGTGTTGGAGGCGGCACATCCATCGCCACTTTCGGCTTATCGTGGCTTTTTTGGCTGTAAGCATTTTTCGCAGGCGAATGCGTATTTGCACGAGCCGATTAAGTGGGAATTTTAGGAAGTTGCGAGGAGGAGGCCGAAGCGTTTGTCGTAGCGCGAAGGGAATTTTTGGGTTTTGTAACCGAGTTTTTGGAGGCGGGCGATGAGGGTTTCTGGGTCTTTGTGGTATTCGATGCAGTAATTGTGGATTTGACGGAGGGTTTGGTCGGTTGAGTTCAGGAGGACGAGGAATTCGGCGCCTTCGATGTCGATTTTAGCGAGGGAGGATTGTTTGGCGGTGATTTTGGCGAGGGTGGTGGTGTGAATTTTTTGGTTGGGGGCGTTTTCAATTGGCAGGAGGGAGTGATTGTGGGAATCTTCGCTGAGGTAGAAGTCGCATTCCCCTATTTGGTCGCTGAGGGCAAGGTTTTTCGGGGTGACATTTTTGATTTTGTTGTCTTTGAGGTGGTCTTTGAGTTTTTGGTAATTGCGGGTGTCCGGTTCGAAGGCGAAGATTGGGATTCGGGGGTTTAAGGTGGCGGCATAAATGGAAAAAAGGCCGATGTGCGCGCCGATATCGAGGATGGGCATCTCAGCTTTTTTAATAATGTCGTCGAGGATGCCGTAGTCGTGGTCGCGGAAGATTTCGTCGTAAACGGATTTGTCAGCGATGGTTTCGAGAGATAGTTTCAGTTTGTGCATATGTGTTGTATAGTAGGCGGCGATGCAGAAAATAGCAATTATTGGCGGCGGGGCGGCAGGGATGATGGCGGCGGCTACTTTGGCGGAAAAGGGCGGCGTGGAGATTTTTTTATTGGAGAAAAATGAGGAATTGGGGAAGAAGGTGAAAATTTCGGGTGGGGGGCGTTGTAATGTGACGACGGGTTTTCACGATGTTGGTGAAGTTTTGAAGAAGTATCCGCGCGGCGCGAAGTTTTTACGGGCGGCGATGTATGATTTTCCGCCGAAAGCGGTTTTTGATTGGTTTGAAGCGCAGGGCGTGCCGTTGAAAGTGGAAAAGGATTTGCGGGTGTTTCCGCAGTCGAATCGCGGCGAAGATGTCGTGGCGGTGTTTGAGCGGATTTTTGCGGCGAAAGGTGTGAAGGTGATGTTTGGAGTGGATGTTTCTGCGGTGGAGCGTGAGGGCGCAAAGTTTCGCGTGAATGATTTGCTGGTGGACCGAGTTGTGTTGACGATGGGCGGGCAGGCGTATCGGCATACTGGTTCGGAAGGCGATGGTTATGGGATTGCGGAAAGTTTGGGGCATCGGATTACTGATTTGGGGCCGAGTTTGAATGCTTTTATGGTTTCCAATGATTGGGTGAAGCGGTTGGCGGGCGTGTCGTTTGCGGATGTGCGGCTGCGGATGAATGATGCGGAATTTCGCGGGCCGATGTTGATGACGCATCGTGGGGTGACGGGGCCGGCGGTTTTTGCCTTGTCCTCTTTGACGGCCTTTTCGAAGTTTTCGGCAGATGCACCGGCGGATTTGCGTTTGGATTTTTGGCCGGATGAGAGTTATGAGAGTTTGCGTGCGCGGATTGCGGGTTTGGTGGCTAGTGGTGGGCGGAAGACTTTTGTGACGGCTTGTGGGGCTTTGGGGCCGAAGTCTTTGTTGAAGGAATTGTTGGGCGAGACGGGTGAGCGGTTTGCGGCGGAAGTGGG
>CAZVOZ010000030.1:3629-8487 GCA_964629065.1 uncultured Candidatus Peribacteria bacterium | reverse complement strand
TAAATATCGCTTTAGCAATTTCGCGCACATGTGCGCGAAATTTTCAGCCTTCCGTACATGTTAGGAAGGCTGAACCTTAAAGCTATTCTAGAAATCAAGAGGAGAGGAAACTCTAGTCGATCTTCACAATCTCATACTTCACCTTCCCTCCTGGCACAATCGCCTCCACCGTATCGCCCTTTTTGCGATCCAAAAGCACTGAACCGATCGGAGACTCATTTGAAATCTTCCCATCAAACGGATTCGCTTCCGTCGAACCCACAATCGTATAAACCTCTTTCTCACCACTCGCCAAATTCTTCAAAGTGACCCCATTCCCCAATTGCACCGTTTGCGTCCCTTGATGCTCCGAAATAATTTCCGCATTCTTCACCTTACTTTCCAGCTCCATAATCCGCCCTTCCACAAATGCTTGCTCATTTTTCGCTTCCTCGTACTCCGAATTTTCCGAAAGATCTCCATAAGAAATTGCTTCCTTAATGCGCGCCGCAACTTCCCTTCTCTTCACATTCTTCAACTGCGCCAATTCCTCCTCCAGCTTCTTCAAACCCTCCTTCGTCACCAGCGTTACTTGACTATTATCATCTTGATGAGACATGTAAATTTAAATTAAAGATTAAATAAAAAATTAAAGCGGCCGAATTTTCACACTTGTCGGATGCTCCTTCAACTTCTGCAAAACCTTCGCCTCAATCTGCCGAATCCGTTCACGCGTCACATTAAACTCCTTCCCCACTTCTTCCAAAGTATGCCCCACCCCATCCTTCAAACCAAAGCGCATTTCAATAATCTTCCGCTCTCTTGGCGAAAGATACTGCAACATCTCGTGAATATTCTCCTTAATCAATTGGCGATTCGTCGCTTCTGCCGGTGACAAAGCATCATCATCTTCAATAAAATCCCCCAATTTCGAATCCTCCTCCGTCCCCACCGGCGCTTCCAAAGACACAATATCTTGGGAAATCTTCATAATATGTCGCACCTTCTTGATATCCATATCCATTTCCGCCGCCAATTCTTCCAAAAGCGGTTCACGCCCAAGCTCTTGCACAAGCCGTCTTTGCGCATGCGTCAATTTATTAATCGTCTCAACCATATGCACCGGAATCCGAATCGTCCGCGCTTGATCAGCAATCGCTCGCGTAATCGCTTGACGAATCCACCAAGTCGCATAAGTCGAAAACTTAAACCCCCGATTTGGATCAAACTTCTCCACCGCGCGGAAAAGCCCGATATTCCCTTCTTGAATCAAATCCAAAAACGACAACCCACGACCAATATATTTCTTCGCAATCGAAACCACCAACCGCAAATTCGCTTCCGCCAACTTCGCCTTCGCCGACTGATCACCCTTCGCAATCCGCTTCGCCAACTCCACTTCCTCTTTCCCACTCAACAAATCAACCTTCCCAATCTCACACAAATAAAGCCGAATCGAATCATTCGCAATTTCCTTAAACTCCATAGCCGTCTTCTTCTTCTTCGCTTTCCGCTCAGTCAAAGACAACTTCTTTTTCTTCTTTTCCCCTGGCGCCAATTCCGGCTCCACCCCCACACCACTCAAATCAAAATCATCCAACACCAAAGTATCCTTCGTATCAATCACCTCCACACCCAAATCCATGAACAAACTATAAATCTCATCCAACAAAATCAAATCCTTCTCAATCTTCGGCATCGCCTTCAAAAGTTCCTGATGCGTCACAAACCCTTGCTCCTTCCCCTTCTTCAAAAGCCCTCGCACCTCTTCCGGATAACCTTGCAACTGATCATCCGTTGGATGAGAGATAAATTTAGTGGTTCTAGCCATAGAAAATTTCTTTATTTTTTTAAATCGGACATTAACCTTCCCTGCTCTTCCAATAAACTCTTCAATAAGGCCATATCCCCACTACCTTCCGCTTCCTTAATCCTCTCAATCAAACCTCGATAAACTCTTTCGCTCTTTTCCACCCGCACTCGTGCAATCAATTTCGCACATTCCGCCTGCAACTCATCCTCGCGAAAAGTGCCATATCGCTCATCAGCATACAAACCCAACACATCAATATCTCTACGACAAGCCACAAACGGCTCGCCACTCAAATCCCAAGATTTCAATTCATTTCGCAGGGAATTATACTGATCAGCCAAAGCATTGTAAATAGCTTTCTCATCCAGATTTTCGCTCACCAAAAACACTTCCGCGCTCTCTGCCACAAAAAAAGCTGGCCCTTTTAACATAATTGCCAAAGCACATTGCGCCGCACTTGGCCGAAACTCCTTTACTTGCAGCTCACTCTCCACCTTCCGAAAACTCGGCAAAGCAAATCGCTCAATCTCATCATAAATCAAAGACTCTGCCATCTTAAACTTCAAAGACAACTCCCTTACAAAAAAATCCTTCTCACTTGGCGCAATCCCTTTAAAAATCGGCAACAATTCAGCCAAAACCGCTTTTCGTCCATCCAAAGTCTCCGTCCCAAACTGCTTAACCAACCTCTCAATATAAAAACTCACAAACGGCATTGCCTCATCCAACAACTTCCCAAAATCCGCCCCATGCTCGCGCACAAAATCCGCCGGATCCTTCTCATCCAAACCACTCACCACCTTCAACGAAATCCCCTCCGCCCTTAACAAAAAATACGACCTCTTCGTTGCCTCAAACCCCGCATTATCACGATCAAAAGAACTGATCACATTCGTCGTAAAGCGCTTGATCAAGCGCACATGGTCCGCCGTCAAAGCCGTCCCACAAGTCGCCACCGTTTCCTCCACACCCACCTGATAAGGCAGAATCATATCAAAATACCCCTCCACCAAAACCACTCGCTGACGCGCCTTAATCGCCTTTTTCGCATGAGAAAATCCATAAAGAATCTTACTCTTATTATAAATCACACTATCTGGCGAATTTAAATATTTCGGCATCTGCTCAGCACTTAAAGCTCTCCCACCAAAACCACAAACCCTCCCAAACAAATCAAAAATCGGAAACATCAATCGCCCCCGAAACTTATCATAAACCCCATCCGCCCCCGTATCCTTCGTCGCCGCCAAACCAGTCTTCAACAAAACCTCCTTCGCAAAACCTTGACCTAATAATTTGTTCGTTAAAAGCTCGTAGGAATCAGGCGCAAAGCCCAAACGAAACTCTTTCACATCCCCCTCCTTCACACCACGCCTTTTCAAATAATCCAAAACCTTCGCTCCCGAAGCCGTCTCCCACAACTGTTGTTCAAAAAAAATCGTCGCTTCCTCTTGCGAGCGCAACAGCTCATCCTTTTCCGAATTATCCACCGCCGTCGGCATATTCGTTCGCTCCACTTTGATCCCCACCCTTTCACCCAAAATCGTCAAAGACTCGACAAAAGAAACCCCTTCCATCTCCTGAATAAAACTAAAAATATCACCTCCCTTATGACAACCAAAACAATGACAAATCTGCTTCTCCGGACTGACCACAAAACTCGGCGTACTTTCACTATGGAAAGGACAAAGCCCTTTCCAATTCACCCCCGCCTTTTTCAACTGCACATATTGCGAAACTAAATCATAAATCGTCAAACGCGCCTTAATTTCTTCTGCGTAATTTTGCCCTTTCATAGCCAACTTATACTACTTTTGCCTTCCCCTCACAAGCACAACCGCAAAAATCCCCCCGAAAACCAAAACCGCCAACAACATAAAAAACTTTTGCAAACTCGACACCAAAAAAATCGCCGAAAAACCCAAAACAAAAGTAATCCCCAAATAAACCATCACAACCATCCTCTCCGAAAGCCCCCGAAACAACAACCGATGATGCAAATGCAAATTATCCCCTTGCCAAAACTTTTGCCCATTCAAAATCCTTCGCCCCACCACCCAAATCATATCCAAAATCGGAATCCCCAAAACCAACACCGCCGTCGCCACCTTCCCACCAGAAAAAATCGCCAAAACCGCTAACAAAAAGCCAAACAAAGTACTCCCACTATCCCCCATCAAAATCCGTGGCTTCGGAAAATCAAACAACAAAAAAGCAAAAGCCAACCCCGACACAATCAAAGCCAAAGTCGCCACCGTCTCCTGCCCCGCCAAATCACCATGCAACAACGGATTCGTACTCAAAAAAAACAAAGTCAAAGCACTCAAAGCCGTCACGCCACTATTCAACCCACCAATCCCATCAATAAAATTCATCGTATTCACCACGGCCATTAACCAAAAAATCACAAACACCGCCCCAAAAGCCCCCAACTCCCATTCACCAAAAAACGGCAAATTAATCGACAAAATTTCCGCTCCCGCAAAAACCATCACCGTCGCCGCAAAAGCCTGAAGCAAAAGCCTCAACCACGGACTCAACCTCAACAAATCATCCAAAAAACCCACCAAAAAAATCACCGTCACCGCCACCAAAAGCCCCACAACCTCCGGCGTAAAATCCACAAACAAACTCACCAACATCACAAACCCCAAATAAATCGCCACACCTCCATAATAAGGAATCGGCGCCCGCTTCAAACCATACAAATGCGGCCGATCCAAAAGCCCAATCCGCGGAAAAAACTTCACCGCCATTATCGTCAAAAAAACACCCAAACCAAAACTCACCACAAACACTTCCCAATATTGCGCCACAATTGCACCTAAATCCATAAAGTTTTCTTTAACTTTCCTTTCGAGCGATCGGCCTCTGCACCAATCACCCCAAACACCTTACCATTACAAGAAGCCAAAGCCAACTCCGGCACTTCTCGCCCAAAACCCACCACCTTCCCCACCTTCAAATCCGCCTCCTCCTGCTCAGACACTTCAAAATCCCCCATCATCCGCCGCGCGACATCTTCTACCGAAAACATTCCCTCAGCAATTCCAAAATTTGCCACCC
>CAZVOZ010000030.1:0-3529 GCA_964629065.1 uncultured Candidatus Peribacteria bacterium | reverse complement strand
CGAAAACCAAAATGCGCCAAAACCTCATACTCCTTTTCATGCCCCATCATATATTCAATCAACTTCGTCGCCTCACCCACCGCCACAATCAAAAGCCCCGTCGCCAAAGGATCCAGCGTCCCCGTATGACCAACCTTTTTCACTCCCGTCAATTTTCGCACCTGCGCCACGACATCAAAAGAAGTTTCACCATTTTTTTTATCCCAAAAATAAAATCCGCTTACAGACATACACTTGGCCGTTTAACCCATTCATTCTCACCAATCTCCACCATCACTTCACGCTTAATCAATTCCTCCACCGTCACACGATCATTCCACGGCACCCGCTTTCCCCCAACCATCATCACTAATTCCGCGCCCTTCCCCGCAATCAACACCGTATCGCCCTTGCGTGCCAAAGTTAAAGCCAAACGAATCGCCTCATGCCGATCAGGAATCTTCCAAAACCCACGCCCCTCCTCGCGCCGAATCCCCGTCGCTACTTGATCAATAATTTCCAACTCATCTTCCTCATAAGGATCATCATCCGTCACAATAATATAATCCGCAAATTCATCGGCCACTTCACCCATTTTTGGCCTTTTCATTTTATCGCGCCCGCCACCAGTCGCGCCAAAAACCAAAAACAAACGCCCCGGCGTCAACCCACGATACAACTTCAACAAATTCAACAAAGCATCCGTCGTATGCGCATAATCAACAATCACCGCATAATCCTGCCCCGCTTCAACATGCTCAAACCGCCCCGGCACCACCGCACTATCACGCAAACCTTCGGCAATCAAAGACAAAGGAACTCCCAAAGCCATACAAGCCGCCGCCGCCGCCAAAGAATTATAAACATTATAATCGCCCGGCAAATTAATACTCACCGCCACCGCATTATTCGGCACATGCAAAATAAACTCCGAACCAGCCGGCTTTGAAACAACCTGCTCCGCATAAACCGTCGCCGACTTCAAACCATAATTCACCTTTTGATCCGCCACAAACCGATCAAAATAACCAAAATACTCATCATCAGCATTCAAAACAATCACCTTTGGCACACCAAATTTTCGTTTCCCCTTAGACACTTTCCGAAACAACCCACCCTTCGCATCCAAATAATTATTAAAATTCCCATGATACTCAATATGATCCTCCGTTATATTCGTTATTACCGCGACATCAAAATTAATCCCCAAAATCCGCGACTGCGTCACCGCATGAGAAGTCACTTCCAAAACCGCATACTTACAACCCGCCGCGCGCATCCTCTTCAACAATTTCTGCAAAGCAAAAGGACTACTCGTTGACTGCTTCGTATCATTCACCCATTTCTCATCCCCAATCCGAAAACCCACCGTCGAAGTCATCCCCACTTTATCCCCACCTTTAGCCAAAATATTCGCAATCAAATTCACCGTCGTCGTCTTCCCATTCGTCCCCGTCACCCCAATCACCACCATCCCATTCGCCGGAAAACCATAAATCACCGCCGCCACCATCGCCTTTAAACGATGATACAAAAGCCTCAAAGGATGATTATCGGGAACAATTTTTTTCAGAACACTAAACATAAAATCATCTTAACAGATTTTCAATCGCTACAACATCTTTCGCAATCTGCGCTTTCAAAGCCGCCAAATCCGCAAACTTCATCACATCACGTACCTTTTCCACCAACTCCACATTCACCTCACCATCAACATCTCCACCTTCAAAATCCAACAAAAAAACTTCACAAATCGCCTGCTCATCGCCCAAAGTCGGCTTCGGGCCAACATGCGCCGCCCCCTTATATATGCGTTCACCAATAGTAACCCGCGCCGCAAAAACTCCCCTCAAATCGCCATCATAAGCCAAATTCAAAGTCGGAAAACCCAACTCTCGCCCCAACCCTCTTCCTTTTTCCACCCGACCACTTATAATCAACATATGCAAAAACTAAACAAATGGCTCCTATTTATCAACCTCTTCTTCCTTCAGAGCTACCTCCTTCGTTTTCAAATCGGACCATACCCCACCAACCTCCAAGAAATCCTCATCACCCTCAACGCCTTCGCATTATTAGCAGTTTGGTTAAAAGAAAAACGCCTCCCCTACTTTCGTAAACACTGGATCATTTATTTATTCGGCGGACTAACTATATTATCCCTTTTAACCGCAACCATCCTCAATCAAATCGACCTCATTCGTCACCTCAAATTCCTCTTTTTCGCCTCCGCACTCACCATCATTTTCACCGAAACTTGCCGCACACACGAACAAAAAATTGAAGCAATTCAAATCGCCAGCCTTGGCGCTTTAACCTTCGGCATCTTCTCATTAACTTACAACCTCCTTGGTTACAATATAGCCCACGACCTCCGTCTGCTCGGACCAATGGACGCCGCCGTTTACCTCGCCTACTACCTCACTCCATTCTTTATCTTCGAAGCAATCCAACTAAGCGAAAAGAAAGGCTCATGGCTACGAACAATAATTTTCGCCTCACTAATCCTCGCCACTAAATCCATGGGCGCAATTGGCGGGAGCTTCCTTGTGATCGCCTTTTACTTGATCAAAAAAAATCACCTTCTCCGTAAAACAAGTGCAAAAATAATACTCGCAATATTAACAATCACGCTATCCACAGTCATTTTTTACGCTAAAATCCTCCCAACACTTCAGACAGAATATTCCAGCCTCGACGAACGCGGCGAAATCTGGGCCACCGCCACTCACCTACTATCAGAGCCAAAAAAACTCCTCTTCGGCCTCGGCCCAAGTCAATTCGAAGCCTACTACATCAAAGAAGTCGACCAAGTCATCGGCCGCCCACCCTTGGACTACAATATTATCCAACCCCACAACATCTTTTTCCTCTTCATTTTCAACTACGGCATCCTTGGACTCATCGCCCTAATTTATCTCACCATAGCCATCGCCAAAAAACCATTAAACATTTGGCAACCAATCCTGCTCTACTTTTTTATCCACGGCCTCATCGACACCCCATTCTACAAAAACGACCTTCTCGCGATGATCTTCATCTTCTTAACATTAGCTCTCACTTCAACCCTCGCGCCAATTCCCTCAAAGCCGCCTCAGGATCATCCGCTTTAACAACTCCCGAAGCCAACAAAACCCCACTCGCGCCCATCTCACAAGCTAGTCGCACATCATCATAATCGCGCACTCCCGCACCAACCAATAAACGCGCACCACCAATTCGCGCCACCGCATCCGCCACAACCTCCGCCTGCGCCTTCGAAATCGAAATGTCGCCACCAATCAACTCCGGCGGCTCCACCGCAACCAAATCCGCCCCCATCTCCAAAACCGCCATACCGCGCACTACATCATTCGCACAAACAATCGTAAAAAGCCCTGAGCCCTTCGCCGCCTCAATCGCTTGCAAAATCACATTATCGCTAAGCGGTCTTTCCGCATGATTTAACAAAGAACCATAAACCCCAGCCGCCGCAAGCATCTCCGCATTCACCGCACCCGTATTACTACCAAAACCCGCCACATCAAAATGCTGCGCAAAGACAGGAATC
>CAZVOZ010000029.1:0-9002 GCA_964629065.1 uncultured Candidatus Peribacteria bacterium | reverse complement strand
TTGATCATCATCAACGCGCTCCAAATGACCATCTTCAACCGCAAAAAAGAAATCGCCATCATGAAAATGGTCGGCGCCGACGATTGGTTCATCCGCTCACCCTACATTGTCGAAGGAATCTTCTACGCCCTCTCCTCCACGATCCTCAGCGCCATCATGCTCAAATTCCTCGCCGAAAACATCAACCTCACCCAAACAATCAGCTTCACAAACATCTTCCTCCTCGAAATCCTCGCCACCACAATCATCGGCATCTTAAGCGCCCTCGTCACAATCGAAGAATACTTGCAAAAAGACTTGCAAGCATGAAAAACCAAACCGTCAAAGCCATCATCCTTGGCAAAAAAACCTTAAGCGACAACGACAAACTCGTCTTTCTCTACTGCGACGAATTCGGCAAAATCTGCGTCATCGCCAAAGGCGCAAACAAAATGCTCTCTCGCACCACCGGCCACCTCGAAACCCTCAACCTCGTCAAAACTTCTCTCTACTTCGGCCCACGCAACATCATCCTCAGCGAAATCCAAACCCTCAAATACTTCCCCAAAATTCGCGAAGACTTTTCCAAACTTCATTTCGCATTTTCTGTTGCCGAAATCACCGACAAAACCATTTACGAACGCCAAAATGTCAAAAATCTCCTTCCCCTAATCACCGAAACCCTCAGCCAAATCAGCCAAACTTCCGCCCCGAACAAACTCCAACTAATCACCTTCGCCTACAGCGTCAAACTCCTCGACAAACTCGGCCTCATCCCAAACTTCCAAGACCTCGAAAATAAAAAACAAGTGCCCGAGAAATACCTCAAATTCCTCCACTTCAGCCAACAACAACCCCTCCTCCAAATTCAAAAAATACACATCACCGCCGAAGAAACCGCCGAAATCAACCGCATCCTCCGATCACTTCTCGAAACTCACTGTTCATCACCAATAAACACTTTCAAAACACCATCAATCGACTCCAACTTTTCCACCAACCTCTTCAAAGACTCCGGCATATTATAGTCCACCACAAAATGATCATAAACCAATCCCCCACCAGCATCTTCCACTCGAATATCCACAATCTCAATTCCTAAATCCGCAATCACCGTCGAGATATCCCTAAACATCCCCACTCGCGAAACCAACTTCACTCGCAAATGCTGGCGATAACTACGCTCCGCATCCCCTCGCCCCTTCCATTCCGCAACCATCAACCTCTTCCCCTCCAAACCATCCACGATCCCGCAACTCGACCGATGCACCGTCACACGATTTCCGCGTGTCACATAAGCCACAATATGATCACCCAAATGCGGCTTACAACAAGCCGCCAACTTCACCGGCAACGACGACTCCCCACCAACAATCACCAAACTCTCTTCACCCTCCACGCCCGCACTTTTACTCACCATATCTTTTCCAACCACCTCCGCGCGCTCCCCAGTCTTCCCACTAAACAACTTCTTCACAACCAAATGCGCCGGCTTCACACCACGCCCAATATCCTCCAACAAAGCCTCCCTTCGCGCTGTAGTCAAAGACTCCCCATCAACAACCTTCAAAATCGAATAATTATGATCCAACACCGGCCGCCCAATCTTCTTTAAAGCCTCATTCAGCAACCTTCGCCCTTCCCGCACATTTTCCTCCTTATTCTCAATATGAAAAAACGCCTTAATCTTATTTCGTGCAAAACTTGTGCGTACTTTTGACAACCACTGCAACTTCGGTCGCGCCGTAGACTTGGTGACGATTTCGACAACATCACCATTTTGCAAAGAATGATCCATCGGCACCACCTCACCATTCACCTTACAAAGCGCACAACGATTCCCCACATCCGTATGCACCGCATAAGCAAAATCAATCGGCGTCGCCCCCGCCGCCAAATCCTTCACATCCCCATGAGGCGTCAACACGAAAATTCGATCTTGAAAAATATCCAAAGACAAACCTTGCATAAAATCCTTATCCTGACCAAAAAAATCCGCCATCTGCGCCAACCCCTTAATCCAATCCACCTTCGCATTAATCGCTTCCTGACTACTTCCATCCTTATACAACCAATGCGACGCCAAACCATACTCCGCCTGATGATTCATCTCCTCATCTCGAATCTGAATCTCCACCGGCCGCATTTCATCAGGCAAAAGCCCCATCACCACCGTATGCAAACTGCGATACCCATTCTGCTTCGGCACCGCAACATAATCCTTGAAACGACTTGAAACCGGCTGCCACTCGCTATGAATCAACCCCAAAACCCCATACAAACGATCCAAACCTTCCCCCGAAGGCAAAATCACCCGAATCGCAAAAAAATCATGCAACTGCGTCACATCCTCCATCCGCTTCAACTGCAACTTCCGATGAATACTATAAACCGCCTTCACACGGCCCAAAACCGCCGCCTCCACCCCTCGATCATATAAAAACTTCCGCAAATCCTTCACCACCTTTTCGATCTCCAAACGATTCCGCTCATTCGTTTCAGCAATCTGCCGACTAATACTCTGAAAACTCTCCGAATCCAAATAACGGAACGCCGTATCCTCCAACTCCGTTTTCAAACGATAAATCCCCAATCGACTCGCGATCGGCACATAAATACTCATCGTCTCCTCCGCAAACTTCTTCACCTCGACCTTATCCTCAGGAGCAAAATCATCAAATTGACACAACCTCACAATCAACCACACCACAATCACCCGCAAATCCTTCGCCATCGTCATAAACATCTTCCGCAAAACCTCCTTATGCGAAGCCTTACTATATCGCGCATTCCCCAATGAAAAAACCCCCTTCAAATAAAGCAAAAGCGTCATCACCTCCGTCGAAAAAACCTCCTTCACCTCACGCTCCGAAATCAAACCAAGCGCGTAAAGATCATACAACAACACCGCAAACAAAGTCGGCTCATCTGGACGAAAAGACACCAACTGCCGCGCCACCTTAAAAGTAAAATCCAAATCCACCTCATCATCACCCCCCAAATCTTGCAAAAAATCCAAAACCCTCTCGGTTTTTTCCAGATCGAATCCGGATTTTTCCGCATAATCACGCACAATTTCGAGCATAGATACAGCTTAGCCCAACAATTAAATTCCTTCAACTGGAATAATCGCATCAATCTCCGACCCCGGCACATCAAACACTCGCACACCTTCCAAAATCGCCTCTTGATTCACCACAATATCCTGATAACGAGGTTGCAAAAAGCTCAACGCCGCCTCAATTCGATCAGCAATCGTACCCAAAGCATTAAAGCGCGCCCGAATCACTTGCACTTCACTACTAAAAGTTGCAAACGCCTCAAAATTTTCCTGCGCCGCCTGACCTTCCAACAAATCCAAAGCATTAAAAAACTGCTCCTCATACAAATCCCGCGCCGTCGCCAAAGTCTCAAACCTCAACCTTAAACTCGCCAAATCCTGATCCGCCCTCAAAAGCATATCCGCCCCCTCAGCAATCAAACCCGCCAACAAAGCAATATGCCCATCCAAAGCCACTCGCCGATCCAAAGACTGATCCACCACATTATAAACATCCGTCGCATACGCATTCTCTAAACGCTTCAACAAATCCAAATAAACCACCATCTCCTCACTAGAAAACAATTCACTAAACCCAAAAGAAAACCCCGAAAAAGCCCCCGAATCATTCCCAAATGACGAAATCGCCCGAATCTCCGGCAACTGAAACTCAATCCCCACAATCAAACCACTCAAAAGACCTGCCTCCTCACCACCAAAATCCCGCACCAACTCACCCTCCCCAACCTCCTCGACTATCTCGTTATTTTCTTCCCTCTTTATCTCCTTATCTTCCCCTGGAGCAAACCAATTATCCAAATTTACAATCACATAAACCGCCCCACCAATCAAAAAAACCAAAAACAACACAATATTCAAAACCATCTTCTTACTGATACCAATCTCTTCCAACCCCGCCCAAGCCTCATCACTCTCCACTAATTCCACTTTCGACAAATCATCCACCACTTTCGAGACATCATTACTCGTCGTATCTTTCTCCAACTCCACCAAATTGTCCTTTTCTTCTTCAGCCATAACCATATTATACCACAAAAAGAGGCTTGAGGATAACCCCAAACCCCTTAACTTTTTATCTCCTTTCTATTTACTCTCCTGCCGCTTCCGCTGAAACCGCTTCCACAGGCGCACCTTCCTCTGCCGGTTCTTCAGACTGCACCTTCGCCGCAGAAACTGAAGCCACCACATCTTCCATATTGTTCAAAATATCCACACCCTTTGGCGCTTTAATATCTGAAACATGAATTGAATGATGAAAATCCACCAAACTAGAAATATCCACTTCGATTTCATGTGGCAAATCCTTTGGTAAACACTCTACTTCCACATGATCAATCGCGTGTGTCAAAACCCCACCTTGTTCTCTCACCGCTGGCGAACTACCAACAAAAACCAACGGAATATTCGCCGTTACCTTCTCATCCATCCGCACATTCACCAAATCAACATGAATCACATTACCAGTCACTGGATGAAACTGAACATCATGTACTAAAACATTAATATTTTCCTTCTCATCAACATGCATTTGAATCACCGTATTTCCACCAGCTACACGATACATTCTGCGAAAATCTTGATAATTAGTCTTCAAAGATCGATTTTCCACACCACGGCCATAAAACTCCAACGGCACAAAACCACCCTTTAATAAATCCTTCGCTTTGACCTTTGGGTCGCGTGTTTGAACATGTAAATGCGTTGCTTCCATAGTAAGTTTCAATATAAATTGCCACGGCAGTCTAGAGCAAAAAACAGCCTTGTGCAATACTTTTTTTCAATCTAAAATCCACAAAGAACATTTAAAAAACTCAACCATGCTCGGACAATTCAAAGACCTCTACAAACTTCGCAGCCAAGCCAAAGACATCAAGAAAAAACTCCAAAAAATCAACATCGAAGCCGAACAAGACGGCGTCATCGTCATTATCAACGGCGAACAAGAAGTCCAAGAAGTCCGCATCAGCGACGAAGCCATTAGCGACAAACGCAAATTGGAAAAATCCCTCGTCAACTGCATCAACAAAGCCGTCAAAAAAGGCCAACAAGTCGGTGCTGACATGATGAAAGATGTCATGGGCGGCTTAAACCTTCCAGGACTTGGCCAATAATCGACGAAAATTCATCGTTCCGATCACAACCTTGCTCATCGCAGGAGTGATTTACAATACAACCATCAACCACCGCTCCGGCATCGACCCGCTCAGCTTCCAAATCGAAAGCGGCCAAAGCATCGACGCCATCGCCACCAACCTCAAAGAAGCCGACCTCATCAATAGCACCAACCTTTTCAAACTCTACATTCGCCTCAAAAACCTCGACCAAAAAATCTTCGCCGGCCACTTCCAACTCTCCGGCCAAATGAACCTCAGCCAAATCGCCAATACAATCACAAAAGAACCCACCGGCGAATTCCGCTTCACCATCCTCGAAGGCCACCGCATCCGCGACATCGACCAAAACCTCGCGCGCATGGACATAATTACCGAAGGCCAATTCATCGCCGCCTGCGCCAACTACGGCCAACCTCTCGAAGGCTATCTTTATCCCGACACCTATTTCCTCAGCAGCCAAGCCTCACCCGAAGAATTAATCGAAAAAGCCCTCGCCAACTTCCACGCCAAAATCGACCCACTTTGGGAAAAAGCCCAAACCACGCGCTCGCTCAACGAAATCCTCACCATGGCCTCAATCATCGAAACCGAAGTCTTCGGCGAAGAAGATCGCGCGATTGTCTCCGGCATCCTCTGGAAAAGACTCGAAAGTGGCTGGACCATCGGCGCCGACGCCACACTACTATATATAAAAGACGACCGCGTCATCACCAAAGACGACCTTGCAAGCGACTCACCCTACAACACCCGCAAAAACCTCGGCCTCCCTCCAACCCCAATTGCCAACCCCAGCCTCAGCAGCATCAACGCCGCACTAAACCCGAAAGAAAGCCCTTATTGGTTCTACCTCACCACTCTCGACACCGGCGAAGTCATCTACGCAAAAACCAACGAAGAACACAATTTAAACCGCGCAAAACACCTCTAGTTCGCCACTTCTTCGACTGGTACCGGCGCAACCTCCACCGCTTTCACTGGCTGATAAAGAACTTTGAAATTCAACAAAGCACTCTTCTTGCCCGCCGCATCGACCGCATACACTTCAAAATTATTTTGCCCCTCCTTCATTAAACCAAAATCGGCATTGGCATAATAAGTCCACGCCCCACTTCCTGGTGTAAATTTCTGCAACGCATAACCATTCACTACAATCTGACTGGCTCCCGAAGCCGTCCCACTAATCACCGCCGGATTATTCGCAACCGTATAAACCCCCTCAGCATTCACCACTCCGCCCGAAACACTCACCAACTTCGGCGCCGCAAATGTCCCAGAATCCTCCACAATCTCTTTATCTTCTTCTCTATTTATCTCCTTATCTAAATTATCTTCTTCTTTATTTATCTCCTCATCTTCTTTATCTAGCTCCTCCGGAGCTACCGGCACCAATCCCACATTTTCCGTCCCACCAACCACAATCTCAAACTGCGTCGGATTTCGATCTTCCTTCAAATTCCAATCATACCAATCACTATCCTGAAATTCCGCGGCTAAACCTTTCAAAACAGTTGGACTCTTAAAATCACGATAACCAGCTAAAATTTTTGCATCAAATTCAACCTCTTGCGCAATCGAAACCTCCTCCGTCTCCAACACATCCTCAAAATCTGCATCATACACCTCTACCAACGCCCCACTACGATCATCGAAAGAATTCAAAACTCTAACCACTTGCGCCGAAGTATCACTTTGCAAAGCAAACACACTCGCCTTTTCTGCCAAAACCGCCACATCATTCATCTTCACCTTCAAAGCCGTGCCTTCTGTATCCTTATAAACACGATTAACCCAAAGCTCACCTCGCGCCAAAAGCAATTCCACAACTGGATCTTCCCCCTCCTCCATCACCTCAAAGACCACATCGCTACTTTCGCCCAACCTCACCAAAGTCCCATCAAAAAACTCCACAATCACCTTCGCTCCACTACCCGTCACTAAACGATCACCAGGCCTCACCATCGTATCCGAACGCAAAGCGAAAAAATCCTCCGTTCCCCAAACCTTCAACTGTACATCACCATTCACCAAATGCACACTCGCCCCCGCCGCCGCACTCGGCGAAAACATCAAGCGAATAAAATTAAATATTAAAATCACCACCACAATCACCCCCACCAAAATCAAAAAAGGAAAAATATAGCCGGCTTTCGACCTGCCCCTATTTCTCCTTAATCGACGAGGGTGATGATACATGACATTATATTACTACAACCCCATCTCTCTCTTCAATGCATTTAAATCACGAACCAAACGCAAATCCTTTTTCAATAACGCCGCCGTCTTACTACAAGCATGCATCACCGTCGTATGATTTCTGCCACCAAAACCATCACCGATCCTTTCATAAGACTCTTGCAACTCCTGCTTAATCAAATACATACAAATCTGCCTTGGCCGCGCCACCGCTTGTTTCCTCGACTCACCAACTAAATCATCCACCGTCACACCAAAATATTCCGCCACCGCCTCAATCGCCCCTTGCACACTGCGCACCGCTTTCCGCTGACCTTCTTCTTCAAAATCATAACCAATAATCTTTTGCGCCTTATCCATCCTCTGAATAATTTCTGCCACACACCGCAAAGTCGCCGTCCGCTCAAACAATTGCATTTCGGCCATCAATTGCTTCAAAACACCTTCCAACGATCGCACACTTGTCGTCACATTCGTCGCAATAAAACTCAAAATCTCCGGATCAATCAACATCCCAAACTCACTCGTCTTAGCCTGCAATATCGCCAAGCGCGTTTCAAAATCTGGTGGCAATAAATTCAAAACCATCCCCATCGCAAAACGACTCTTCAACCTCTCATCCAAATCATCCAACTCACTCGGCGGACGATCACTTGTCAAAACGATCTGTTTATTTGCTTCGTACAAAGTATTGAAAGTATGAAAAAACTCTTGTTGCGATGAATCCTTCCGCGCAAAGAACTGCACATCATCAATCAAGAAACAATCCACATTACGATACTGCTTCTTGAATTGTTCCATATGACGCTTACCAATCGCTTCAACCACTTCCGTCACGAACTTCTCCGCCGTAATATACTTCACCACCATATCCGGATAACGATTCACGATCTCATTCCCAACCGCTTGCAACAAATGCGTCTTCCCCATTCCCACCTTGCCATAAATATAAAGCGGATTATAAATTCCGCCCGGCATATTTACCACGGCATTACAAGCTGCATGAGGCAAACGATTATCATGACCAACCACGAAATTATTCAACCGATAACGACTATTCATCATTTGACTCGTTACAGCTTGATCGCTCCCCGCCTTTCTCACCGTCACTTCCGCCACATTGCGCACCTTGCGCACTTTCTTTTCCACTTGATCACGAAAAATATTCTGCACATCAACCCCCTCACCCCCATTTTCCAAATCACCTTTCACTTCATACTCCACCGCCGTAATTTCCGGATTCAATTCTTGCGCCGCTTGCAAAACCTTCAAATTATACTTCGAAGCCACCCAGTTTTGACTGTAAACAGTCGGCACACCAATTTTCAAAACACCATCCGCCAAATCCAAAATCGCAGTCCCCTGAAACCAGGTTAAAAAATGCGCCTTCATGATCGTCGGCTGTAGCCGTCGAAGAATATTCAACCATAGTTCAGTGTTGCCCATAGAGTTTGCCCTTAGAAAAGTAACAAGATCTTACCTCCGATTTACCCCTTCCACAAGACCATAAAACCTCCTCCGACCACTTACTATATTTAGTGCCAAAGCACACCCCCACCACAACATTTACCGCCAAAATTCAAATTAAAAAACAAAAGGCTGATCGCCACAAGGAGACCAGCCCACAATTTCTTCCCGCTCCGCAAGTGGAACTA